>DASUDJ010000121.1:0-3243 GCA_036275635.1 Limnobacter sp.
TCACTCAGGAGACAGATCGAACATTTACTCCGGTAACACCCAAGATATTCACTCTCGAAGCCACAGTTCCGGCTAGCTATGTTTTCTCCTATTTTCGCACGTTTAACTTTACCTTCTCTCGTGGACTTGCCCTGCGAATGAGACGCTTAATGCGTCAGGCCAGTCTGCAGACGCACTAAAATTCGCAGCGCTGGAGTGTATGTTCAGACTGTTTGGAAAACCTCCTCATGTTAAAGGGTAATACCTTTGTCGAGTGTACGCGCTCCGGCGGTCTTTGCTAACCTACGCGCATGCCGCTCATATCAAGCATTATCCAATGTCGATTTAAGAGCACTTTAGAGGCATTTTTGATCTAGAAGCACAGGGCTGCTCCGACCGACCTCCAGCCTTTGCCATCTTCAAAACCAGCCCCCCTTACCACCCACACCCTCCTTCAGCCAACAACAATCAAGTTGCAGTGAAAGCCAACCCCACTCACTGCACCACATCCAGTGCTGGCATATAGTCGGCCTCGCTCTGGTAAATCCAGCGCCCGGTGTAGGTCGACAGGGGCCATAGAATCAGTGGTGTGATCAAAATGTTGGCATACATGGCCAGCCACTGGCCATCATAGGCATCAAACATCGCCACCTTGGTGGCCTTCACCACCCAGGTGAATGGCAGGTAGGGGTGCAGAAACTGGAACAATTCCCCGCTCAGTTGAATGGGCACAATCGCACCGGAAGACGACAGTTGCAGTATCAGGAACAACACTGCCATCACCTTGCCCGTGTCGCCCAGCCACCGCACCAGTGCCATCACGATGCTCACGAAAATGATGGATGAGGTCAGCAGGGTCAGCATCAACAGGAATGGGTGAACCACCTGGATACCCATGACCACGCGCACGGTGACCCACATCACGATAACCTGCGCCAACACAATTGCAGAGGGAATCAGCATCTTGCCCACCGCCTTGGCCCAGGGGCCGTGGCCCTGAACTGTCACGGGCAGTTTTCGGTAATGAAACAGAAACGCTGTCATCACCGCACCGACCCACAAAGACAAGGGAATGAAATTCGATGCAAAGGCAGTGCCGTTGTTCAACACTGGCGCTGCAATTTCCACTTCGGTTTTCACGGTGGATGAAAAGCCGGCCGCATCAATTGCAGGAATGTCCAGCTTCATGGGCACGGCATCATCCAGTGTTTGCAAACCTGCAGCCAACTTGCTGGCCCCTTCCTCAAGCGCATCAAGGCCAGCATCCAGCCGCTGCGAACCTGCATTCAATTGGCCCAACCCCTGGCTCAACTGCGCTGTGCCTGCGTCCAGCTTGACCAGCCCCTCACCATAGCGGTCCAGGTCAGCTGTTGCTGGCATTTTCTGGTGCATCTGGCGTATGCCGGCACCCATTTTGTCCATGCCCTCAGTGAGGCGCTGCACCCCATCGGCCAACTGGCCACTGCCCTGCACCAATTGAGCACTGCCGCTGCTGGCCCGGTTCAAGCCTTCATTCAGCTTGACTGCACCTGCCTCTATCTGGCCTGCTCCATCTGAAACCCGCTTGCCCCAGACTGGAATGTCTGCCGATTTTTCCTTCAACTCACGCACACCCGCAGTCAAGCGCACAGACCCGTCCTGCAACTGCACGAGGCCTGCATTCAGGCTTTTCTGACCCTCATTCAATGCATGTGCCCCGGTGCGAAGCCGCTGCAGATCGTCCGGGCTTGGCAGCCGGTCATTCATGGTTTGAATGCCTGCACCCAGTTGCTTCATGCCATCAGTGAGGCGCAGGCCTCCATCCTTCAACTGCCCTGCCCCGGACTGGATCTGCCTGCCCGCCTCATCTGCCTTTCCAAGACCACGGTTCAACTGGTGGGAACCTTCATTCGCCTTGGCCAGGCCGTCCCGCAGTTGCTGCGCGCCCTGGTTCAGGGCCATCACACCCTCTTTCAGGCGGGCCACTTTTTCCTTGCTGTCCAGGGCGATGTCCGACACCCGTCCCCAGCGCTTCTCGTTCAGCAATTCATTCAGGCGCCGGGTGATCTCCGGCGCGAATTTCTTGGCCACAGACGCGCCGGTGTAATTGTTGCCCTCGGAGGTGTAGACCAGCAGCTGGCCTGCGCCGCTGCGCTCGGCCTTCACCGCCTCGGCGCTGAAATTTTGTGGAATGATCAGCGCAAAATCGAAGCGCCCCTCACGCACCCCTTGGCGAGCCTGGGCCTCATCCTGCACCTCTTCAAAGCCCAGCTTCTGCTCGGCTTTCAGCTTGTCTGTCAGCGTGCGGCCTACTTCGATCAAATCGCCCTTGAACTGGGTACCCTGGTCCAGGTTCACGATGGCCACTGGCAATTCAGGTGCGTGTGCCTCCGGATTCCACATGCTGGAGATGTAAATCAAGGCGTACAGGGAGGGTACAAACAAGACACCCAACACTGAATATTTCAGCTTGGGGTAACGGCCCAGCAAACGCAGATCGCACAGAAGCACCTGGTAAACATTCGCGAGCCACACCATGGAAACCCCCTGTTCTTGTTGTTGTGTTGTCTCTCTGGTTGGCTAGTGTAATACCAATTCACTTGAATACAATCCTGAGGCCTCTCGCGTATTCGGCCTTGTACTGTGGCTCACACCGGAACCACAATCTCGGCCAGGAAAACCCCCGTGCTATGGTGACCATTTGTGGGAACCACGCACCTATTCTTTGGGGAAGTGAATGAGCAAGACCATTCTCCTGGTTCACGGACTGGCCGAGAACTTTGCCTACATGGGCCTGTTGGCGACCGCGCTGAAGCTGCAGGGTTATAAAACCGTGTTGCTCGACTATCCTTCAACCAGATACTCGATTGAAGAGTGCACTGAACGCTACTTGAAGCCTGCTGTAGAAGCGCTGGCCCATGAAGAAAGCCTTGGGATTGTGACCCACTCGGTCAGCGGAATCATGCTTCGATATTACATGGCGCATCACAATATTCCGAACCTGAAACGTGTTGTGATGCTGAGCCCTGGCCATGGTGGCAGCAGGACATTTGCAGTGTTGCGCCATCACCCGCTGTTCCCCGTGCTGATGGGGCCTGCTGGCATTCAATCCGGAGACAAGGCAGATAAACTGCAGCCTGCACCAGGACCCTACACCGGCCCCGACCTGGGAATCGTGGCAGGGTGCATTTCAATTGATCCGATTGCATGGGCTGTCATGCCCTGGCCGAATGACGGGAAATTGAGTGTGGCAGCCACCAGGCTGGAAGGAATGAAGGACCACAT
>DASUDJ010000122.1:0-3647 GCA_036275635.1 Limnobacter sp.
CCTGCAGGACCATGGCCTGAAACCGGTTGATGGCCCGGTGCTGGTCACCGGTGTAAGCGGTGGCGTGGGCACGGTGGCCAGCCTGCTGCTTCGGCACCTGGGTTATGAGGTAATCGGCCTGACTGGTTCAATTGATGCAGCTGGCGAGCCGGTCTCGGAATCTGCCGCAAAACATTTCAAGCACCTGGGCCTGGAAAGCACGCACCTGATTCACCGGGAATCCATGTCACGCGCAGGCAAGCCCTTGCAGAAGGAGCAGTTTGCGGCAGTGGTGGACAGCGTGGGCAGCCACACCCTGGTGAATGCGATTGCGCAGACCCGTTACGGTGGCGTGGTGGCGGCCTGTGGCCTGGCCCAGGGCATGGATCTGCCGGGCAGCGTGGCCCCGTTCATTTTGCGGGGCATTACCCTGCGGGGCATCAACTGTGTTTTTCGCAGCCATGCCGAAAGGCACCGGGCTTGGAGCCTGCTGGCCGAGGCGCTGGGTGAATACGACCTGGATTTCATGATTCGTGAAGTGCGGCTGGCCCAGGCATTGGAGAGTGCTCACCTGGTGTTGAACAACCAGTTGCAGGGGCGCGTGGTGGTGAACTGTGCCTGATCGCCAGGCCCACCTGTTGCCCTACCTGGCCCTGACCTTGAATGCAATGGTGTGGGGGCTGTCCTGGTGGCCGCTGCGTGAGTTGCAGTCAGAGGGTTTGCACCCCCTGTGGTCATCTGCCGCCACTTATCTGCTGGGTGCAGGCGCCATGCTGTGCATCAAGCCGGATGTCTGGTCAGAATTCATGCGGCACAGGGCCCTTTGGGTGCTGGCCCTGGCAGCAGGTTCCACCATGGTGGGCTTCAATTGGGGGGTGTCCATCGGGGAAGTGATCCGGGTGGTGCTGCTGTTCTACCTGATGCCCATCTGGGCGGTGTTGCTGGCCCGGCTGGTGCTGGGCGAGGCAATCACCTTGAAGGCTTTGCTGAGGGTGGGCCTGGCCCTGGCGGGTGCAGTGCTGGTGCTGAGCCCGGATGGAAAGCTGGGTTTCCCCGTGCCAAGCGGGCTGGCGGAATGGCTGGGCCTGATGGGCGGTGCAGCATTTGCATTGAACAACATCATGCTGCGGCACCAGTCGCAGCGCAGTTCACAGGCGCGGCTGTTTGCCATGTTCCTGGGCGGCGTGGTGGCGCCGCTGGCGGTGGCTACCCTGCTGGCGTGGGTACTGGGCGAGGGCAACAGGTTTGTACAGTGGCCTGTTGTACCGGGTGGCTACGGCCTGCTGGTATTGCTGGGTTTTGCGGTTACCCTGCTGGTGGCGAATTTCGGATTGCAGTATGGCGCAACCCGCTTGCCGGCGAATGTCACCTCGGTGGTGATGTTGTCGGAAGTGGTGTTTGCCACCCTGTCTGCAATCCTGTTGACGGATGAAACACTGACCCTGCAGGTGGGCCTGGGTGGCGCCATGATTTTGCTGGCTGCTGCATTGAGCGCGCTGGAAGGCGGGGATGCACATTGAGCTTGGAGACAAAATGAATCACATGTTGAAAGTTGCATTGGCCACGGCCGCATCCACCCTGCGTGGATGGCAGGGCATGGTCAGCCAGCCGGCAGCCGTGTTGCCGGTAAAAAACCTGAAGCTGTATGAGTTCGAAAATTGTCCATACTGCCGCCTGGTTCGTGAAACCCTGACTGAACTGGCGCTGGATGCAGATATTTACCCCTGCCCGAAAGGCGGGCAACGGTTCCGGCCCGAGGTGGTTGAACAAGGGGGGAAGGCACAGTTTCCTTTCCTGGTGGACGACAACACAGGGGTGAGCCTGTATGAATCTGCCGACATCATTGAATACCTGTATACCACCTACGCCAGGCGGCCTGTGCCCCTGCGCCTGAAGGCCCGCCTGCCGCAAACCGTGTCAAGCCTTGCGAACAGTGCATTGGCCCTGGGCGCTGGCAGCCAGGTGAGGAAGTCTGAAAGGCCGACGCAAATGCTGACGCTTTACAGTTTTGAGGCCTCGCCGTTCTGCCGCACTGTGCGGGAACTGCTGTGTGAGCTGGAAATTCCCTACCACCTGGTGAACCTGGGCAAGGAACAGTTTGCCGACATGGGCATGAATGGCGTGCATGCTGCCGTGGGTGAATACACCCCGGTGAAAGGCGGCAAGCGGGAGCAGTTCATGGCCAGGACCAACAAGATGATGGTGCCCTACCTGGAGGACCCGAACACGGGCAAGGCCATGTTCGAGTCGAAGGTCATCGTGGATTACCTGCTGGACACCTACGGCAGGTAGGTGCTCCAAGGACCGCTATCAGAAAGGGCCTTGGGGGCCTCAGGCCGGAATGAAGTACATCACGGTGTCGGCCAGGCCTTCACTGTAATGGCGCAGGTACACCTTGTAGTCACTGCAGATGTCCAGGATGAATTCCGGCACCTGCCAGAAATGGGCAGGGTCGTTGTGCACTGAAATGGCCAGTTTCGGATGGTCTTCCTGGATGTGCCACTTCATGCCTTCCAGTGCTTTCAGTTCGGCCCCTTTCATGTCCAGCCTGATGAAGCTGACTGATTCGGACACCCGGTCGTCCAGGCTGTTCTCGATTGCCGCATTCTTTCCATCGCCCAGTGCAATTGGATGAAATTCAATCTTGCTTGAGGCTGCCTGGTGTTTGCGGGCGGCCTGCAGGCTTGCCTCATCCGATTCCATGCAATGGATCCAGCCGTAGTAGGGATACCGTGCTGCAAAGGCATCAATTGCATGTCGGGCCTCGATGCCAGCATCCACGAACACTTCACCAGGCGAGAATTTCAGGAAGGGTTCGTAAAACTGCTGCTCGATGGTGCAGTTGAAAAACCGCATGGCGCGCAGGTTGGCATTCAAACGGAATTCCATGATGCGGTTGAACACTTCGCGGGATTCCTGGTCAGCAAACAGGTCACGCACCCACTCGAACTTTTCAGGATGTGCTGCATGTTCCTTCTGTGTATCGGAAATTGCAGGCACCTGAGGCAGCAGGAAGTGGCTTGCATCCGCCACGGCAAAGTAGTCCATGGACGCCACGCCATTCAGGCGCAGCAACTTGTTCAGTGCCGATTTCGGTGTGTGCTGTGTTTCAGTTGAAATCACCATGCTGCCTGCGGGAATGTCGCTGAGCTTCACGACTGGTTTGCCGCGGTATTCAGTGAGGCTGGTGCTTTCATCAATAAAGCCGTCCGGGTTGACCCGGTCGGCCACCGCATCTGCGAATGGGTTGATGCCCAGCACATATCGGTCCTGGGTGGTGCTGCCGAAGAATTCTGCATGGAAGGCTGCGGCGTGTGCTTTCTGGCTGAGTTGTTTCATGGCGAGGTCTTGATTGGTGGTGGCGACAAAACCAGTCTAGACCCCTGCAATTGCGCTTGACTGTCAGAAAAGGCAGGGAAAAAAGTGGCAGTTATTCTGATGCAGAGTGGATTGCGGGTGAATATTGTGACTTACCTTCTATCCCATGTACCCATCAGCCAATCCATGATCGGATAGGTGATGTTGAAATTCTTGTGCGCCATGATCCGCGGGTCATGATGGGTGGTGTGCAATTGCGCAAAGCGTGTAAAACCCGGTATGCGGTGCACCCAGTGGTCTTCCTTCAGGTGGTAGGCCAGGTGCAGCAGTTCATAGTTCAGGTAATAGCC
>DASUDJ010000123.1:0-4915 GCA_036275635.1 Limnobacter sp.
CAGGCCTTCACGAATTCTTCGCGGATCACTTCCAGCATGCGGGCAATGATGCGCTGCTCGGTCTGGGTGAAATCGCGGCCTTCCACCCGGGTGTGAAAACGGCCATCGCCACCAAACAGGTTGTCGATGACTGCAAACACCAGGCTGGGGTCGAAAATGAACAGGGCATTGCCGCGCAAAGGGCGCATGGCCATGATGTTCAGGTTGGTGGGCACCACCAGGTTGCGGATGAATTCATTGTATTTCAGCACTTTCACCGGCCCGACGGAAATTTCCGGGCTGCGCCGCATGAAGTTGAACAGGCCGATGCGGATCAGGCGTGCAAATCGTTCATTGATGATTTCCAGCGTGGGCATGCGGCCACGCACAATCCGTTCCTGCGTGGCCAGGTTGTAGGGGCGCACCCCTTCTGCCGACTCAGACGCGTCCTTGGTTTCTTCTTCTCCGTTCACACCCCTGAGCAGGGCATCGACTTCATCTTGTGAAAGGAATTCTCCGGGCATGGTGCTGGGTGTCCTCTTACTGAATCACGAAGCTGGAAAAGTGCACATCGCGGATGCCGCGGGTGGGATCTTTTGCATCGCCCTTGATGGTGACGCGGGCGAGGTCGACCAATTCATCCATCAACTGCTGCTTGCCCTCAATCGAGGTCAGGCTGGCCACATTCTTGCCGGAGAGTACCAGCAGGATGCGGCTGCGTATCACGGGTGTGTAGGTCTTGATTTCCTCGGCAGTGGCCGGATTGCTGAGTTCATAGGTAATGCCGATCTGCAGGTAGCGACCGTTGTCGGGTTCGGCCAGGTTCACCACGAACTGGTCCATCACCACGAAGGTGGGGGGACCCGCGGGTTCTTCAACCTTTGCTTCTTCCTTTTCCCCATCTTTTGCGCCCAGCATCAAGAATGCGGCAGCACCGCCACCGCCCAGCACCAACAGGGCGATCAGGACAATGATGATCAGCTTCTTCTTCGATCCTTTCTCGGGTGCTGCTGCATCTGCTGCAGCAGGCGCCGGGGCGGCTTTGGCCATGTGTGACTCCGTCAATTCAAATGCTGTTGTGATCGGCTTTCAAACTCTATTGTGTCTGAAAGCATTTTCAGCAAATTACCGAAAAGCCGTGTTGTTTTGACCTTATTCGAGAATCAGGCGAACAGGTCCAGCGAGCCTTCGGGCTTCCGTCCAATTCCAATGGCCGGGGTGGTCGGGCCGGATGAAATACCCTGCTGGCTGGACTGTCCCTGAGCATGCTGGTGGCCTCGTTGCTGGCCCTGGCCGGATTGCTGGTCCTGCTGGGCAGCCGCATTTCCGCCTGCCTGCCCCTGTTGTGGCTGGGCAGCACCATGTTGCACCTGGACCTGGTTCAGCTGCAGGCCATTCTGCGCAAGCACTTCCTTCAGGCCACCCAGGGCCTGGGTCAGCAGGTTGGCTGAAGCTTCATCCTGCGTGCGGATCAGCAGTTGAACCTGCTGGCCTTTCTGCACCAGTCGCATGTTCATGGGGCCGAAGCTTTCCGGATTCACACGGATGTCCACTGTGGACAGGTTTTTGCCGATTGCCCACTGCACTGTCTGGCCCAGTTCACGGCTGAAGCCAGGCTGGTTCACCGGGGTTTTGATCAGGGTTTCACGGTTGTTACCGACAGTGCCGTTCAGTCCATTCAGGCCCACGGCCACGCCATTTGGATTTGCGAGGTTCTGTATGCCACCAGCCGCCAGTATTTTCTGCCCGATTTTCAAGCCCGGCTCTCCTTCGCCGGATTCCTTCATGGCCTGCATCTGCTGCGCAAGTTGGGGGGCCTGCTGTGCAAGTTGCTGTGTTGATTGCTGGGCAACCTGACCTGCGGTGCCGGAGACAGGTCCACCTGGATTTTCTCCGGAGGTGTTACCCACAGAAAGGCCGTTGCTGTCGGCACTCATTGATTGTCCATTTCCAGGGCGGCTTTCGCTGGCTTGATCAAAGCCCATGCTTTTTCCTGGTTTGGCTGCAGTTGATTGCAGGCTACTGCTGTCGGTCTGCTGCTGGACCAGTTGCGTGGTGTCCACGGAATCCATGGAGGCAGGCTGCATCATTGCACCGTCTTTTGACGGGTCAGTCATGGCCGCGACCACAGTTTCATTGGTTCCAATGTCGGACTTGGCCGAGGCAAAAACCTTGCCTTCACTGTTGCCTGTGCCCTTTATTGCGGAACTCTGTGCGGACTGGTTCTGCTGTGTGCCAGTGCCTGCATCGGCAGCCTGGCCCGGTTCCTGTTCAGCTGGATTGCTGGCCCCGGTCGCCTGAGCCTGCCTGTTGATGTTGTCGGAGCCGCCTTCAACCTGGCCTGCCGACATTGCAGCCTGCCCTGCACCCTGGTTTCCAACCGATTCCATCCGGCCTTCAGCAGATGCCGAAGCCTGGCTGGATTGCATCCAGTTCCGCTGCGCCCACACCGCAGCCTGTGCAGCCTGGGCAGCCTCGGCAGGCAGGTTGGGAGCATTGTCTTTTCTGTCCCTGTCCTGCTTGAACAGGGCTTCACGCAATTGCTGTTCAATTCCGTTCAGCCTGGCCTGCGGCGCAGCCTGACCCATGGCCGAGCTGAAAAAATCAGTGAAGTTCAGTTCCACTTCCTTTTTGGCAGTGGCTGTTTTCTGGCCAGTGGCCAGTTGGGTTTTGCTGATGTTGTTCAATGCCTGGGGGCCTGCGCTCATGTGGTTTCTCCGGCAGTGTGTACCCGGTAAATCCGGGCTGCAAATTCATCATTCATTTTCTGGTCGCGCTTGTTTTCAAGCCGAGCCTTTTTCAGCTTTTCCCGTTCTACCAGGGCCTCATACTTCCGCTGCTCGCCAAGTGCGTCCTGCCACTGTTTCCGCTGATGCTGCAAGGTGGTGTCCAGGAAATCCAGTTCCCGTTTCTGCTGCGAAATTGCCTCGGCAATTTTCCCCACAAAGGCCAGCTGGTTGCGCAACTGCTGCCCGGTAAGGCCAGTCACCGCCTTGTTCTGCAGGCCACTTTCGCATTCATCGCGGTAGGTCTGCAGCATATTTAGTTTGTCCCGGGCCTGCGCCATTTTCTGCTGGGTCACCGCCATGCTTTTGGCGGCCTTGTCGGCCTTTTCGCTGGCCTGTTCTATCAGTATCTGCAGCACATTGCTCATGAAAGCCTTGGCGTTTTAGTGTTTGCTGTTGTTGAATTCATTCGGAAACAGAGACTGAAGCCCGGAAATGGCTTCCTCAAAACCCGCACTTTCCAACATTGACTGCTGCAGCAGGTTTTCAATCTTCGGATAAAGGGCCAAAGAATGATCCAATTGCGGGTCTGCCCCGGGTGAGTAGGCACCCACCGTGATGAGGTCGCGGTTGCGCTGCACCCTTGAAAAAGAGGCTTTCAGGCTGCGGGCGGCATTCAGGTGGCCAGCTGGAACAATATTGTGCATGGCGCGGGAAATCGACTGTTCAATGTCGATAGCCGGGTAATGACCACTTTCCGCAAGTTGCCGTGACAGCACGATGTGACCATCCAGGATGGCCCGGGCAGAATCCGCAATCGGGTCCTGCTGGTCATCACCCTCGGTCAATACGGTGTAAAAGGCGGTAATCGAACCGCCCCCCTTGCGGCCATTGCCGGCGCGTTCAACCAGGGCAGGCAGTTTTGCAAACACACTGGGCGGGTAACCCTTGGTGGCGGGCGGCTCACCAATGGCCAGCGCAATTTCACGCTGGGCCATGGCATAGCGTGTCAGGGAATCCATGATCATCAGCACATTGTGACCCTGGTCACGGAAGTGCTCCGCCACCACCTGGGTGTAGGCCGCACCCTGCATGCGCAGCAGGGGGCTGACATCGGCCGGGGCAGCAATCACCACGCTGCGTTTCAGGCCTTCTTCGCCCAGGATCTGCTCAATGAATTCCTTCACCTCGCGGCCCCGTTCACCAATCAGGCCCACCACCACGCGGTCGGCCTTGGTGTAGCGGGCCATCATGCCCAGCAAGACGGATTTACCCACGCCAGAACCTGCCATCAGGCCGATTCGCTGGCCACGGCCTACTGTCAGCAGGGCATTGATTGCACGCACACCCACATCCAGGGGCTCGGAGATCGGTTCCCGTTCAAGTGGGTTGATTGCCCGCGCAGCCAGGGGGCTGCGCTTTTCGAATTTCAGTTCTCCCAGGTTGTCCAGCGGGCGGCCCGTGCTGTCCACCACGCGGCCCAGCAGGCTGTCGCCCACAGGCAGGTGCTTTGTCTTGTCTTCCGGCCTGCGCCAGGGGTGTGCTTTCTGTCCCAGTTTCGGCACGATGGGGGGTGGTTCCTGTGCAATCACCTTTGCGCCGGGTGTCATGCCGTGCACATCGGTGGAGGGCATCAGGAACAGCTTGTCGCCATTGAAGCCCACCACTTCCGCTTCCAGCGTGGGAGTGCCCTTCTGCACCACATTGCACACGCTGCCCACGGGCAGCTTCAGGCCAACAGCCTCCATCACCAGCCCGGCCACGCGGGTCAGTTTGCCCGTGGCCATTTGCGGCTGGTTGTGTTCAACCAGCATCTTGCATTCATCTATCCAGTCAAGCAGGTCAGCCATTTACTCGGAATCCTTGCCAGGGTTGCTGTCCAGGTCATCGGGCGTCATGGGCGTGTTGCGGCCCAGTGCCTCGATTGCACGCAGCCAGCGGGTCTGCAGGCTGACGTCCACTTCACCTTCCGGATGCTGCAGCACGAATCCACCCTGCAGCTGGTCCTTGTCCTCGATCATGCGGATGTTGCCCAGCATCTGCTGGTCTCCGAACTGGGCTTCAAGTGTGCGAAGGGTACTGGGGTGTGCTTTCAGGCTGATGGCCTTGCTGTGCAATTGCATGGTGTCGAGAACCTGGTTCAGCAGTTCGGAAGCTTGTGCAGGCTGAACAGCAATTGTGTCGGCAATCACCTTTTTACTGACCATCAC
>DASUDJ010000124.1:0-12788 GCA_036275635.1 Limnobacter sp.
TAGGGCTCTGGCAACTCGGGGAAATCCTCAGTGAGCTTGGTGAATACCGTGATGGCCTCGGCTGTCTTGTTGCGCTCAGTCAGGATAAGGCCTTTCAGGAAACGCATTTGCGCATCATTCGGACGGTTGGCCAGGTAAGCATCAGCCCGCGCCTGTGCCTGCTCGAACTGGCTTTTCTGGATAAGCCGTGACACCTCATCAGCTTCATCCGCGTAACCGGTGGTGCCTGCCAGGGTGAGGCCGAGCAAGGCCAGCAGCAGGGGGTATTTCACCTGTTTGAATTTCACGTTGATCGAGGACTGGATTGCTTTGATAGCCTGCATTCGCTTGAGCCTTTGCGGGGTTACCCGTTTCGTCGGTTTGGTTGGAAAAACTGGGACATGCGTAATGATATACTCGACCGCTATTGTAGCAAGCCCCAAGGCGGGTTGGCGTCTGCGCTGGATATCCTGACGACTCCCTTGCCACATTGTGATGCCTTGGCAGGCCGGTCCGTCCTTATTCTGAGCCCAATGAAATCCTCTCTCCAAATATACAATTCAATTTCAAGGAAAAAGCAGGCTTTTATACCGCTTGACCCGGTCAATGTGCGCATGTACGTCTGCGGCATGACTGTGTATGACTATTGTCACCTGGGACATGCACGGGTCATGGTGGTGTTCGATTTGCTGAAGCGTTGGCTGCGTGCATCTGGCTATTCTGTTAACTACGTGCGGAACATCACCGACATTGATGACAAGATCATCAAGCGCGCAGTTGAAAACGGGGAAAGCATTCGATCCCTGACCGACCGCTTCATCCAGGCCATGCATGAAGACGCCGATGCACTGGGCATTGAGCGCCCCGATCACGAGCCTCGTGCCACAGAGTATGTGGCTGAAATGCAGGAGATGATCCAGACCTTGATGGACCGCCGCCTGGCTTACCGGGATGACTCCGGTGACGTGAATTTTGCCGTGCGTTCATTTCCGGAGTACGGCAGGCTCTCGGGCAAAAGCCTGGACGAGTTGCGTGCCGGTGAACGGGTCGGTGTTTCTGGCAGCAAGAATGACCCGCTTGATTTCGTGCTCTGGAAGAGCGCCAAGGCCGACGAGCCGGAGGACGCAAAATGGCAGTCCGCATTTGGTGCTGGTCGACCCGGCTGGCATATTGAATGTTCCGCGATGAGCTGCAAGCTGCTCGGTAACAGTTTTGACATCCACGGCGGTGGGGCGGACCTGCAGTTTCCGCATCATGAAAATGAAATCGCCCAAAGCGTGGGCGCCACTGGTGAAAGCTTTGCCCAATACTGGATGCACAACGGTTTTGTGCGGGTGGAAACCAATGGGCAATCTGAAAAGATGTCCAAGTCGCTGAACAACTTCTTCACCATCCGGGACATCCTGAAATCCTACGATGCTGAAGTGGTGCGGTTTTTCATTCTTCGTGCCCAGTACCGCAGCCAGCTGACCTATTCCGAGGCCCACGTGCAGGATGCGAAATCTGCCTTGGGCCGGCTCTACAAGGCGGTGGGCGAGGCTACGCCGGCAGGCCAGATTGATTGGAGCCTGGATTTCGAAGCCCGGTTTGCGGAAGCCATGAATGATGACATGAACACCCCGGTGGCAGTGGCAGTGCTGTTTGAAATGGCCAATGAGGTGAACCGCAGCGGCGACGCCCTGCTGGCCAGCCGCCTCAAGGCCTTGGGGCAGGTACTGGGTTTGCTGGGAAGGACTGCGCCTGAGTACCTGAAGGCTGAGGTGGGGCAAGGCGCTTCAAGCCTTGATGAAGCGGCAATCCAGGCCCTGATTGATGCCCGGACACAGGCCAAGGCAGACCGGGATTTCACCAAGGCCGATTCCATCCGGCAGCAGTTGCTGGATCAGGGGGTGGTACTCGAGGACAAGCGCGGTGGGGCCACTGAATGGAGGCGGGCCTGAGCGGGTTGCTCAACCTGGATCCGCAGGCACCGGCCTATTGGCAGGACGCCTGCCTTGAACTGTCCGTGTCCAGCCCTGTGTGGGCAAAATTGATTGCTGACTATCCTGACCGGGCGCTCCGATCCCGGGGTGCACCTTTCGAAACCTTGCTGCGCTCACTGGTGGGACAGCAGATTTCCGTAAAGGCTGCAGATGCGGTCTGGGCCCGCCTGGTCACTGCCCAGGGCGGCCAGGTCAGCAGTGCCGCGGTACTGGCTCTGAATGATGAAACCCTGCGCGCTACTGGTCTTTCCCGCCAGAAAGTCGTGTATTCCCGTGCACTGGCAGATTTTCATGACAAGGGCCTGCTGGAGCTTGATTTGCTGCAGCGCCTGGAGGATGAGGCCTGTACCCGCCATCTTTGCCAGGTCAAAGGTATTGGACGGTGGACAGCCCAGATGTTCCTGATGTTTGGCCTGCGACGGCCTGATGTATGGCCTGTTGATGACATAGGTGTACAGAAGGGCATCTCCCGTCAATTTTTCGATGGTGACCCCATCGGGCCCAAAGAAGCACTACAATTCGGGGAAAAATTAAAACCGTGGCGAACCGTGGCTGCCTGGTACCTGTGGCGCAGTCTTGACCCGACCGTGGTTGACTATTAAGAGAACCTCATGAAGCAAACATTTCTGGATTTCGAAGCGCCAATTGCCGAATTGAAAGGCAAGATTGAAGAGTTGCGCCTGGTGCAGGACGGTTCGGCAGTGGACCTGTCGGAAGAAATTCGCCGCCTGGAAAGCAAGAGCGATGCGCTCACCAAGGACCTGTACAGCAAACTGACACCCTGGCAGGTGTCACAGGTGGCCCGCCACCCCCAGAGGCCTTACACCCTGGACTACATTGCCCATGCCTTCACGGATTTCCATGAACTGCATGGTGATCGTCATTTTGCAGATGACCCTTCGATTGTTGGTGGGCTTGCCCGCCTGGATGGCAACAGCGTGATGGTGATTGGTCACCAGAAAGGGCGTGATGTGAAGGAGCGCACCCTGCGCAACTTTGGCATGCCCCGGCCGGAAGGGTATAGAAAGGCCCTTCGCCTGATGAAAACTGCCGAGAAGTTCGGCATTCCAATCGTGACCCTGGTGGACACGCCCGGTGCCTATCCTGGAATTGATGCGGAAGAGCGCGGCCAATCCGAGGCAATTGGTCGCAACCTGATTGAAATGGCCCAGATCCAGGTGCCGATTGTCAGCGCAATCATTGGCGAGGGTGGATCAGGTGGCGCGCTGGCCCTGGCCGTGGCTGATCATGTGATCATGCTGGAAAATTCCACTTATTCAGTGATTTCTCCGGAAGGCTGCGCATCAATCCTGTGGCGCAGTGCCGAGAGAGCCTCAGATGCTGCTGAAGCGCTGGGCATTACCGCCAAGCGCCTTCGGGACCTGGGCCTGATCCAGGAAATCGTGAAGGAAAGTTTTGGTGGTGCGCATCGTGACCATGCGGCAACTGCACAGAACCTGAAAGCCTCCATCCGCGCAGCCCTGAACCTGTTGGTGACCTACAAGCCCAAGACCTTGCTGGATGCAAGGCATGACCGCCTGATGAGTTACGGTCATTTCAAGGTGAGCAAATAATTGAAGCAGTCGCTTGAAGCGTTTTTAAGCGACTTAAAGCAACAAGCCATTTGGCCTGAGTGCTTCGTGGTGGGTTACTCAGGTGGAGTGGATTCCACTGTGCTGCTGCATGCCATGAAGACACTTGGATTGCCTGTGCATGCGGTGCATGTGAATCATGGGCTGCAGGCCCCAGCGGATGGCTGGGCGCTTCATTGCAAAAACCAGTGTGAGCAGTGGGGTGTTCCCTTCACCGGCCTGATAGTTGAAGTGAACCCTGGCCAGCAGGGCCAGGAGGGGCAGGCCAGGCTTGCCCGCTACCGTGCGATCTTTGACTGGATGGAAGCTGGCGGGCATCAATTGCTGGTGTGTGCACACCACCGGGATGACCAACTCGAAACCATCCTGCTTCAGCTGTTCAGGGGTTCGGGCCTCCGTGGCGTGGGCGGCATGCGGCGCCTGGGACCCGTGGGCGTGGACAGGCACCTGCACCCCGGCTTGCTGCTGGGCAGGCCCCTGCTGGATTGCAGCAAGCAGGAAATCACTGCTTATGCGAAAGCCCACCAGCTTGAACATGTTGAAGACCCCAGCAATACCAATACGCGCTATCGCAGGAACTGGCTGCGACAGGAACTGTTGCCGCAGTTGCAGGACCACTTCCCCCAAAGCCCCGGTGCCTTGCTGAGGCTGGCTGATTTTTTTCAGGCACACTATGACCAGGAAGACCTTCAGACTGCCCAAAATTCAGGGGCAGCAATGCTGCGTGGCGGATTGCTCCACCTGCCGGCCTGGCGCGGGTTGGACGAATCAACCCAGATAAACAGCCTGAGACAGTGGCTGCTGGCTCACGGTGTGCGCTGTGGTCAGCGGAAACTGCTTGAACTGGCCCGCCAGTTAAGAATTGAGAAGGGCGGTATACGCGCCGTGGCAAAGGGCTGGCAGGTCAGGAT
This sequence comes from Limnobacter sp., assembly GCA_036275635.1. Taxonomy (GTDB): domain Bacteria; phylum Pseudomonadota; class Gammaproteobacteria; order Burkholderiales; family Burkholderiaceae_B; genus Limnobacter. Next base: position 4,465 of record DASUDJ010000124.1, read on the forward strand.
CAGCAGGCAGCAAGCCCAGCTGCAACTCAACACCCTCGACAAGGACAGCAGTCTTGAACAGCATTGACCCAGGCAGTGGCATGGACCACATCAACCCCGAGACAGTGGCCCAGTGGCTTGAAAACACGGGTGATTACAAGGTGCTGCGGCGCATCCGCATGCCAGACACTTTTGGTGGCGAAGTGCAAAGCCCTGTGAAGGTGCTGATCGTGGACACTGAAACCACCGGTCTTGAATATGCCAACTGTGAAATCATCGAGGTGGGCGCACTCCTGGTTGAAGTAGACCAGGAAACTGGTGCAGTTGGCAGGGTACTTGGGCACTATGGTGGACTGGAAGAGCCTCAATCGCCGATTACACCCGACAACTCGGCCATCCATGGCATCACGAATGACATGGTGAAAGGGCAGCGTTTTGATGAAACTGCACTGAAGGTCCTGTGTGATCAGGCAGCCCTGTTTGTCGCGCACAATGCCGCCTTTGACAAGCCTTTCATGCTCAGGCGCTTTCCGTGGCTCGAAAAGTCGATCTGGGCCTGCAGCTTCCGCGAGGTGAACTGGGCGCAGGAAAACTATTCCGGCCGCAAACTTGAATATCTTTTGTCCGACTGCGGCTATTTTCATGGTGCCCACCGGGCGGTGGAAGATTGCAATGCACTGGCCCATGTGTTGGCGAAACCCCTTAAAACTTCGCAGCGCATGCCCTTCCAGGTGCTGTTTGACAGCGCGAATGAGTCCATTTATCAAATTGCTGCCCTGAAGGCTCCTTTTGAGAAAAAGGATTTGCTGAAAGGCCGTGGCTTTCGATGGAATTCAGATGAACGCGTGTGGGAATATGCGGCTGTGGGCTTCTCAGAAGGCAAAGAGGTGATTGAATGGCTGCGGGCGCAGGTGTACTGTACATCAGGAAAAATCATGCTGGGCTTTCGCATCCAGGCTGGCGTGGACCGGTATTCCGGTGGTGAAAGGAAGCAGCAATTCAAAGAGGTTTAAGGCATATGACCGCCAGGGTTTATCCGACAGAAACCAGTGAACTGGCCCTGGATGGTGTACAAGCCCGTGAGAGGGATGTGCTGCTGCAACTGCAGGCAGACCTGCCCGACAATTTCACGATTTATCATGGCATTCACTGGTCGCGCATTGAACATGGCCTGACTGTCACTGGCAGGATACAGTTCCTGGTGTTGGGGCCAAGTGGCATCCTGTACAGCATCCTGATGAAAACGGGGCTGATGAAGGTGGAGCAAGGTAGGGTGCTCAAGCAACTGGGTGAACAGCGCCAGGATGTGTTCAATGCACTCGCCGAGCAGGCAGATCTGCTGGCCCAGAAATTCCGCCAGCAGCACCATGGCGACCTGTTGATTGAACCGATTTTTTATTGCCCTGATTTCACAGTGCCCGAGCCCACTGGCCTGTCAGTGAATGCAGAGCGGGTGGTGGATGCCCGCCGCAAGAATGACCTGGGCAGCCTGATCAGGACAATTGATGAATCAGCAGATTTGCTCAGCACCCATCCCAATCCCAAAGGAATTCACGCTTTCCTCTGCAATGAACTGAACCTGGTGCCTGAAGTCGGTGCATTGTCACAGGCGGCCGAAACCTTGGTAACGCGGCTTTCCCAGGGGCTTGAGCAGTGGGTGGGCCGACTGGAATTTCAGCCATTCCGCTTGCGTGTCAGCGGTACGGCTGGAAGTGGAAAGTCGCAACTGGCCTTCAGTGAACTGCAGAAGAATTCTGCCCGCAAGGCCCGGACCCTGTATGTCTGCTACAACCGACCCCTGTCGTCCCACATGGCGGCACAGGTGCGTGAAGCCGGTCTGGCGGGTGCAGTTGTCTACAATTTCCACGCCCTGTGCGACCGCATGCTGCGGGATGCCGGCCAGGAAATCGACTATTCCGAGCCGGGCGTGTTTGGGAAACTGGCTGAAATGGTATTGCAGACAGCCATGGACAAGCGCTGGGTGTTTGATTCAATCGTGGTGGATGAAGGCCAGGATTTCGAGCAGTCCTGGTTGGGCGTTCTGCAGCGTTGCGCCCATCCAACCACCCGATGGCTTTGGCTGGAAGATCCCATGCAGAATCTTTATGCAAAACCCGCGGTGGAATTGCCAGGCTGGGTGAACCTTCACGCGCCAGTGAACTATCGGAATCCAAAGCGGGTGGTGCAGGCTCTGCAACTTGTTCAATCTCAATTCAGCATCGAGAATCCACTGATGCAGGGCATAGAGGCCGCATGCCCGCTGGAAGGCCTACCGATCGAGTTTTTTGAATACCAGTCTGATGAAGAACTGTTCAGCCAGACTTCCAAGGCGATCACGGCTTGCCTGCGGCATGGGTTTACCCGTGACAAGATTGTTGTGCTGAGCATGCGAGGGCATGAAAAATCGAAGGTGCTTGCACAGAGCAGCCTGGGGCCTCACAGCTTGAGGCATTTTACCGGTCGGTATGATGATCATGGAAGCCAGATTTTCACCGAGGGCAATGTGCATGCCGAGTCGGTTTACCGGTTCAAGGGCCAGTCTGCCCAGGCCGTGGTAGTAACCGAACTGTATTTCGAGAATTTTGACGAGGCGGATTTCAGAAAACTGTTTGTCGCAATGACCCGCGCAAAACTGCTGCTGGTCATGGTAGGACAGACCGACACCCTGGCTCGCCTGAGGGCTTCAGTTCACTGCTGATTCACCGGCAGGCTATTGCTGGATTTGCCACACACCCTTGGAGGGAGAGCACACGTCACCGCGGAATTTCTTTTTTTCACCGTTCACTACGGTAACACCCAGGTAACTTCGGCAGGAGTCGGACTTTGCACCGGGTGAAAGATAAACGCCCACGCCGCTGACCGGGTTCAACCAGCGCACCGCCTGGCCGGAAGGTACAAGTTCCATGGTGTGTCCAAAACAGTGGGAATCGACTGCAAGGGAGTCCACCAACTGGGTGGGAGGAAAAATTTTCCTGAACGCATCCTGACCTTCGACATAGGCCATTTGCTCAATCAACTGGCCTTTCAATGATTCGGCCTGCACCAGTTTGGCATCACACTGACCACGCAAGACCCCGAAGTCGCTGTTCCATGTTTTCCCGGTGTAACCCACAAAGTTCTTTGACTGCACGGGCAGGCTGATGGCAAAACCCAGCAAGGCAAACAGGCAAAGTACGGATCTTGAGTGTGCTTTCGCAGTTCGCATGAAGGAATACTTGACTGGGCTACCTGTTGACATTGATAAAAACGGTGTTTCCACGTATTTCGTTGACCCATTGAGTGTATCTTTTTCTTTACAAAAAAACACAAGACACAATCCGGACGAGACACTAAATGACCCGCCACGCGAAAACGGTTTCAGCAATCGACATTGCAAAAGGGGCCTTGAGCCTGTTGCCTGATCTTCCGAAAATACTGCCCTCCCTGGGTAGCCTCGCCCTGTTGCGTCCTCATTCAAAACGTTCTTTGGGCCTGCTTTTTCAGGAAACTGCCAACAGGCATGGCGACCGACTGTTCCTGAAAAGCGGTGATCAAACCTGGACTTACGCGCAGGCGAATTCCCAGTGCAACCAGATGGCCCGGGGCCTTCTTTCCCTTGGCGTGAAAAGTGGTGACACTGTTGGCCTGCTGGCAGGCAACCAGCCGGAAGTGCTGCTTGCTGTCATCGCCTGCGCAAAAATTGGTGCAATTGCAGCCCTGTTGAATCTGAACCAGCAAGGTGCAGCCCAGGTTCACAGCCTGCAACTTGTTGCACCCAGCCTGCTGCTGGTTTGCGACAAGGGACTGGCTGCACTCGACAGCCTGAAAGCCAGTGGCTTTGAATGCCCGGGCACTGTTGATGTACTGTCCCTGCAGGGTGACAGCACCAGTTTGCGCGCAAGCAGTTTCAAGAGTGCTTGGCATCTACAAGCCAGCCATGATTTGGCACAAACAGCCCAGATTCAGGCGAGGTCCCCCTGCTTTTACGTGTTTACCTCTGGTACCACGGGCTTGCCCAAGGCATCTGTCATGAGCCATTACCGCTGGTTACAGGCGGCCAGCGGCATGAGCGGTGGGGTGCGCCTTCAACGGGATGATGTGTTGTATTGCTGCCTTCCGCTTTATCACAACAATGCGTTGACTGTGTCGCTGGGCGTCGTGGTGGCCTCGGGCGCCTGCTTTGCGCTGGACGAAAAATTCAGTGCCAGCCGATTCTGGCAGCGCATTACTCATTACCGGGCCACGGCCTTCTGCTACATCGGCGAACTGTTGCGCTACCTGTTGAACCAGCCTGCACATCTGAATGATCAGAATCACGAGGTGCGGCTTGTGCTGGGCAATGGCCTGCGGCCTGAAATATGGCGAGATTTCGAAGAGCGTTTCGGCATTCGGCAAATCTACGAGTTTTACGGGGCCAGTGAGTCTAATCTTGGGTTCATGAACACCTTTGGCCTGAGGGAAACCGTGGGTTTCTGCCCCATGCCTTTTGAAATCGTGGCCTGTGATGCCGATACCGAACAGGTGATCCGCAACAGAAAGGGCTTTTGCAACCCGGTGAAACTTGGCGAAGTGGGCCTGTTGGTCAGCGAGGTAACCGAATTAAGGCCATTTGATGGTTACACCGATTCAAAGGCCAATGAGGCGAAGTTGCTGCGCAATGTTTTCAGGAAAGGCGACTGCTGGTTCAATTCAGGTGACCTGGTGCGAAGGCAGGGTTGGCACCACATTCAATTTGTTGACCGGTTGGGCGACACCTTTCGATGGAAGGGCGAGAACGTATCCACCTCGGAGGTTGAAGGTGTACTGAGCAGGATTTCTTTCCTGGAACATGCCGTGGTTTTCGGTGTGCAGGTACCCGGTGCAGACGGAAGGGCTGGCCTTGCAGCCATCGTGGTGAAAGACGGTGAGCAGCTTGACCTGAAGGTTCTTGCCAGCAGGCTGATGGCTGACCTGCCTGCCTATGCGGTGCCGCAGTACATACGCGTATTGCAGAACGTGCAGACCACGGGCACTTTCAAGTACCAGAAAGGACAGTTGAAGAAACAGGGAATAGACCAGTCACAGTTCAGCGACGCGCTCTACCGGCTTGATTCAGCCAGCCGATGCTACCTGCCCATTGACCAGCCTCACAATTAGCTTCAGTGTGTCTGGATCGTAGAGCATGCCGCTGTGTGAAACGGATTTACCCGGCAGAACATCCTGGATGTAAATGTTCTGCACTCCCGGTTCATTCACGAACTGGCGGTTCACCGGCACCACCACTTTGTCATTCTTGGTGACCAGCACGCTGTACTTCACACCCGGAACAGTCACGTTGCCCTGTCGCAGTTCCTTGAGCAGTTCTGATTCCGGATGCTGGTCTGCGCAGGCCACACAATACCCTATCAATTCGCGCTTCGGCGTTTTTGCAATGGTGGTGCCACTGATGCTGGGCGCAAGTGCCACAAAGCGGTCGGCATGTTGGTAACCCTTCAGCATCTTCAGGTAATAAAAACCGATCAGTCCGCCTTGTGAGTGGCCCACCAATGTGACTTTGTCGCGACCGGTGGCTGTTTTCACCGAGGTGACAAATTCGGCAATTTTCCGGGCTGATTCATCCACAGGCCCCACGCCCTTGAACCAGTCTGAGGGGCGCAGGGCGCCGTAATCCATGGAAAACACACACAGTCCGCTGTTGGCCAAGGCGGGCCCCAAGGCGCCGAATGAATACATGCTGGAAGAAAAAGTGCCATGGATCAGCACCACCGGGTTCTGATTCTCAGCTGGCTGGCAGGCCCAGTTGTTCACGCCATCGGGCATATTCTGACCAGCCGCCACCTGGCTCAGGAAAGAACTTGTCCAGTTTGGCTTGGCCAAGTACTTTCCCGGTTCAGCAGCCGTGCTGCAGGCAGTCAGGCTGAAAAGCATCATTAGCAGGGCGGGCAGGCAGGTTTTCCTGTTCAGCATGATGGTGTGATGGGTTTTTCAATAAAAGCCTTAAGACCAGAACCAAAGCAAAGGGTTCTGTACTGCACCGGCAAACAGGTAGAGTGTTCCACCAATTTCCGCAAGCACCAGGGCAACCATGAACGCCCCGATTCCCGCCCTGGGAAGGGAGTGATTGCCTATTTTGTGGGGTTGCCGAAGCTGGTTTTCAGGCCCATTCAGGAGGGCCTGCAGCAAATAACCAGCCACAGCCAGCGCGAAAAAAATGATCACCACGACTGCCGCCAGCATGTTGCTCGCCTGGGGGTAAATGCTGAACTGGGCCAGCATGGCCAGGGTCAGGCAGGCGAAGCCATAAAGCAGGCTGGCTCGGTGAGCAATGTCAAGGTAAGGGTGTGCAAGGCCTCGCGGGCTTTTCCACATCTGAAGGAATTTCCACAGCCCGCTGAACAGGCCGATGATCAGGAACATGCCTGCTGAAAGCAGGGCAAAGGAAGCGGGGGCGGCAAGGGTCATTTTCAAAACTCTGAAAGGGAGACAAGGCTGGGTTGGGAATTGCCCCAGCCGGGCTAACGTCAAATGGTGGCCCCGGTCGTGGGAAAGACAGTGAAGCCAGCTTCAAGTCAAATGTTACTGAAGATCATTCAATTTACTTCATCCCGGAGCACAACATGGACGACTTTTTCGACAGCCTGCCTGCAGTCAATCTTCCGGATGAAGCAGGCAGCCGGCGTGAATGGTTTGTGGGTGTGCTGGGTGCCGGATTCTGTTATGGCCTGATCATCTGGCTGCTCTGACTTGAACTGTGCGGGCGTGAGCCTGACTTGATCATGACCATAAAAAAACCCCTTGATTTGACTCAAGGGGTTTTTCATTCGAAGTCCAGCTCAAGCTGGACCCTGTCGTCTCATACAGAGGCTTTTGGCGCTGCTGCAGCACGCTTGGCACGGGGAGCAGCGGCTTTCTTCGCAGCTGGCTTCTTGGCGGCCTTCTTTTCTGCCACTTCGGCTTTCACGCCGATCTTTTCGAACAACTGCGCTGCAATCTGCTCAGCCTGCTCGATTGCTGGCTTCAGTGTTTCATTTTTTTTTGCCTGCTCCAGGGCATTCACGCCCAGGGTAATGGCGTTTTCTGTCAGTGACTCGGCCTGTGACAGGGCCAGGGCGGCATAGGAGAAGCCCTTGTCGATGACCACTGGCAGTTGCTGTTCAAACAGTTCCACACCCTTCTGTGTATACACCTGGCTCACACCCACTACCTTTTCCAGGCCCTGCTTGATTTCTGTGCGGGCATTCACTACTGCAGGCTTGTCTGCCAGTGGCAGCTTTTCAGCTGCGCTGAACGCATTGCCCAGGCCTTGAGACAGCAGGCCAAACTGTGCTTGTACCAGGCTGTTCAGGGCCTTGGCAGCAACCTGGTGCTGGTTTTTCAGTTCAGTGTTGGTCTTGGTCAGCAGCTCGGCTGTTTTTTCGAATGCATACATCGTGGAATCTCCTTGGGGTAGCGGGTAGTCATATGTCGTGACAACTCGAACTATAGGGAAATCAATTCTTCAATGAAAGGGTTTGAACCTGAGGCTCTACACTAAAAGCGCACATGAAATTGCAAAAGCGCCTGTTTTTTCAGCGTATTTCCGGTGCTGCGGTGCAGCGTGAAAGGTAGGGCTTGCTTCAAGAAACAAAGGGCGTGAATTTAAATGCGGTGGCGTGTAAAATCACGGCTTTTGCGCCAAAGGGCTGCTGTGTCCATTGAATCCGAAGTCAAGCGTCGTCGCACGTTTGCAATTATTTCCCACCCGGATGCCGGTAAAACAACCCTGACTGAAAAACTCCTGCTATTTGCAGGTGCCATTCAGATTGCCGGTAGCGTCAAAGCTCGGAAGGCTAGTCGCCATGCGACTTCTGACTGGATGGAGATTGAAAAGCAGCGGGGCATTTCCGTGGCCAGTTCAGTGATGCAGATGGAATATCGCGACCAGGTCATCAACCTGCTCGACACACCCGGCCACCAGGATTTTTCCGAAGACACTTACCGAGTTCTCACCGCAGTGGATGCTGCCCTGATGGTGATTGATGCGGCAAACGGTGTGGAACCGCAAACATTGCGCCTGATCGAGGTATGCCGGGCCCGCAACACGCCCATCATCACCTTCGTGAACAAGATGGACCGCGAAGTGCGCGACCCGCTTGAATTGATGGATGAAATTGAAAGCACGCTGGGTATTCCCTGTGTGCCATTTGCATGGCCAGTGGGGCAGGGCAAACTGTTCCACGGCATTTTCGATATCCGAAAAAACCACATGCGGGTGTTCACCCCGGGTGCTGATCGCCGCCGGGAAGATGATGAAGTGATTGATGGTGACAACCGTGAACTGCTGCGCAGCCGCTTCGGTGCTGAATTCCAGCAGGCTGAGCAGGAAATTGACCTGGTGACTACTGCTG
>DASUDJ010000125.1:0-3483 GCA_036275635.1 Limnobacter sp.
GGCCTGCTTGCGCACTTTCAGAAAGCCGCCCCGCTTGAAGCCGGCGTCAATGCTCGCCCGAAGGCGAAGCCTTGGGCGACACCCACGGCCCGACCACGCTTTCTTGTCGGGCGTGGGTGAATTGAAAGCCAGGCTTCAAGAAGGGACGAAGCGGTTTTCGTGCGAAGGCAGGCCAGCACCAGGCCGGGTAGGCAAGAAGCTCCTAAAGCAGCGGTCAGCACAGGCCGAGCAGGCAACAAAAAACCCGCCAGCAGGCAAAAGCCACTTGGCGGGTTTCCGCTTGAAAATGCCTTACGGCAACTTTTCAGCAAATTACTTCTTCAAGTACAAATCACCCTTCAGTGAAGCGAAAAAAGCTGACAGGTCCTTGATGTCCTGCTGGCTCAAACCAGCCGCCATGCCCGCCATGATGGCATTGTTGCGGCCACCTTTCTGATATTGCTTCAGGGTATTTGCAATATAGTCCGCATGCTGACCAGCCAGCTTGGGATATGAGGGGTCCATGGTCTTGTTCCAGTTGCCCTCAGCCGCGTGGCAGGCTGCACACTGGGCTTCCGCCTTGGCTTTGCCGGCAGCAATGTCGGCAGCCTGGGCAGAAAATGAGGCCGCCATCAGGGCAGCGGCAATTGCGAGTGTCTTTTTCATGATGAATGTGTCCTGGTAGCAGCTTATTTGGCCTGTGCGTAATACGCAGCCAGGTCGGCGATGTCCTGTTCGGTCAGTGTTTCAGCAATGCCGCGCATGGTGGGGTGCTTGCGATCGCCTTTCTTGTAGGCATTCAGTGCCGCCTCAATGTACTTGGCATTTTGACCCGCGATGAAGGGAACGTTGTACACCTCGGGGAAGCTGGCTTTGTAACCTGGAATGCCATGGCAGCCGATGCACATGGATTTCTTGGATGCAGCAGCTTCGGCGTTGCCTTCAACTGCGATGGCGGACGTAGCAAAGCCCAAGGCGGCAATAAGGCCGATTGCGCTCGCAGCGCGAACAGTCAAACCGATACGTTTCATCTCACTCTCTCGTCAAGATTTATAATTGGTGGTCCGCCGCCGGGGCACCGGACAAAAACCTTGCTATTTTACGGGCGAACTTGTGCAGAGTCCATCCACCTCGATCTGAATGCTTGAATTTGGATGAAATTTTCAGCAATCCGCACATGAAAACCACTTAAACTGGCGGTATTGAATTACAGGGAATTACAAAAATGCGTTTTGAAGGTAGCAAGAACTACGTCGCAACAGAAGATCTGAAACTTGCGGTGAATGCAGCCATCACACTGCAGCGCCCTTTGCTGATCAAAGGTGAGCCAGGCACAGGCAAAACATTGCTGGCCGAGGAAGTGGCTGCTGCGCTTGGCCTGGAGCTGATGCAGTGGCACATCAAGTCGACCACCAAGGCCCAGCAGGGCCTGTACGAATATGATGCGGTCAGCCGGCTTCGTGATTCCCAACTGGGTGATGAGCGTGTGAAGGACATCGCAAACTACATCGTGAAAGGTGTGCTGTGGCAGGCATTCGAGAGCGAAAAGCCTGTAGTGCTGCTGATTGATGAAATCGACAAGGCCGACATTGAGTTTCCGAACGACCTGCTGCGAGAAATCGACCGCATGGAGTTTTATTGCTACGAGACCAAGCAGTTGATCAAGGCAAAACACCGGCCTATCGTGATCATCACCTCCAACAACGAGAAGGAGTTGCCGGATGCATTCCTGCGCCGCTGCTTCTTCCACTACATCCAGTTTCCCGACAAGGCCACCATGGAAAACATTGTGGCTGTGCACTTCAAGAACCTGAAGAAGTAATTGCTGGATGCCGCCATGGCAAGCTTCTTCGGCATTCGCGCCCTGCCCGGCCTGAAAAAGAAGCCGACCACGTCTGAATTGATTGACTGGCTGCGCCTGCTGCTTGCTGAAGACATTCCTGCAAGTGCACTGCAGGCCAAGGATGGCAAGGATGCCATTCCACCCATGCATGGCGCCCTGCTGAAAAACGAGCAGGACATTGAATTGTTCAACCGCCTGGTGTTCATGGCCCGCCAGGGTCGCTGAGTAAGGTTGCCGCTGTGCTTCTCGATTTTTTCTTTCAACTGCGCGATGCAAAAATACCAGTCACGGTAAGGGAATACCTCACCCTGCTGGAAGGCATGAAGGCGCAGTTCATGACCCCCAGCCTGGACAATTTCTATCACCTGTCCCGGCTGACGCTGGTGAAAGACGAGCGCTTTTTTGACCGGTTCGACCAGGTGTTCGGCAGTTACTTCAAGGGCCTGGAAAAGAACATGGACCTGTTTGCCCAGTTACCGAAAGATTGGCTGGAAAAGCGCTTTAACAGAGAGTTCACACCCGAGGAAATGGCTGCGATTGAAGCAATGGGCGGGCTGGACAAGCTGATGGAGCGGCTTCAGGAACTGCTGAAGGAACAGAAGGAGCGGCACGAAGGCGGCAGCAAGTGGATTGGTTCGGGAGGAACCTCGCCTTTTGGCAACAACGGTTACAATCCCGAAGGGGTGCGCATCGGCCAGGATGAAAGCCGCAATCGCCGCGCGGTGAAGGTTTGGGACCAGCGCCTGTACCAGGACTATGACGACGAACTGGAAATTGGTACCCGCAACATCAAGATCGCCTTGCGTCGCCTGAGACGATTTGCCCGTGAAGGCGCCGAGGACGAGCTCGACCTGGACAACACGATAGAATCCACCGCCCGCAATGCCGGTTGGCTGGATCTGAAAATGCGCCCCGAACGACACAATTCAGTGAAAGTACTGATGTTGCTGGATGTGGGTGGCTCAATGGATGATCACATCCGCCGCACGGAAGAACTGTTTTCTGCTGCAAAAAGCGAGTTCAAGCACCTGGAGTTTTATTATTTCCACAACTGCGTGTACGACTTCCTGTGGAAACAAAATCACAGAAGACACAGTGAGCGTTTTCAGACCACGGATATTTTGCGCACCTACAACAGTGATTACCGACTGATTTTCGTTGGGGATGCCACCATGAGCCCCTATGAAATCCTTCAGCCGGGCGGTTCAGTGGAATACAACAACAAGGAAGCTGGCGCCGTATGGCTGCGCCGTTTCCTGGACCGGTTTCCAAAAGCCGTGTGGTTGAATCCGGAACCAGAAGGTTTGTGGCAATACAGGCAAAGCGTGGACATCATCAGGAATATCATGGAGCAGCGAATGCATCCACTCACGGTGGCAGGGCTTGAAACTGCGATGCGGTATCTTAGTAAATAAATCTTGTATTCCTTTTCCTGACTCCTCGCGTTATCTGCAGCACAAGCACATTTCGCGTGGAGAATGAAAATGGAAAACCAGCGTACCCACCCCCTGATTATTACGGCTGCTGTGGCTGTCATATTGGCCAGCAGCATTGCGATCGCATCAATGACCGGCCTGCTGCCAAAAAGCCAGGCAAACATCAGCGATCAACCCGCTGCCCAGCTTGAAGATGCCACCGCAGCCCAGGAAGACCCCGCTTCC
>DASUDJ010000126.1:0-13487 GCA_036275635.1 Limnobacter sp.
GTCATCAGTGCGATTCCAAACAGCAGGGCCGCCTGGATGAAACCCGATTGCCGAACCCTTCTCTGCTGGCGTAATAATTTCATGTTGTACTTCATTTTTCATCTCCTGCATGCCTTGTATGTCCAGGCCATCATGTCCATCAACCCAATTCCACCTTGGCCTGCCGTCGCGCCTGCTCAAGTTCGGAGTTGAATCTCTGCAAAGCAAGGGCCTGAACAATGTCCTGCTTCAACTCTTCCAATGTCGGCTTTTTCAGTTGCTTCACGTCTTCCACCTTCATGACCAGAAAACCGTTTCTCAGCTGAAGGATTTCGCTGAAATCACCTTTCTTCATTTTTCCCACCACCCGTCCCAGGTTGTAGGGCAGGCCTTGGGCCGGGGCAAACCCGTCGCTGTTTTCCACCAGCGGCTTTAATTCTGCAAGCGCATCCCTGTCACCTTTTTTCATGCGTGCAAGTGTTTCAACCACATCATCCCGGTCGGTGGCCAGGTAGTAGCTGACCTTCCATTGCTGGAAGTTCTGATCCAGTACATTGGCGTCGTAATACGCCTTTACGTCCGCATCAGAAACCGTCTTGCGCAACTCGTCCATTCGCCTCGTGGTGTACAGGGTGGCAAGCACTTCGCGCTCCGCTGCGCGAAGTGCAGCAATGGCCTCCTCTGCATACAACTCCCGGCCGCGCTCGGCAGCAACAACCTTGTTGATGTACCGGTCAATCACGATGGCCCGGTCAACACCCGACTGCAGAAGCCCGGCCAGCTCATGCTCGGTGATTTTCAAGCCGTTGATTGTGACCACTTCACGATCGGGTTGCGCCTGCGGTGAACCACCTGCATAGGCGCTGACCAATGGCGAAGGCGATGCAGCACCAGTACTTCTGAAAGCAGTAAAACCAGCCCAGCCGACCAGCCCGACCACACCCAGTGCTGCAAAACCCATGAAAATCTTCTGGCGGTTGATTTGCCAGAAAAATGATCTGGCAGCCTGATTTGCCTGCGCATTCAAACTGGAATTTTCATTCTTCATCCTGCCCCCTCAACTTCACTTCCACCTTCTCTGTCATGCCCTTCACAATTGCCTGCGAAGCTGCCCCCGCGCATCCAGCCAGGCAGATTTCATCAGCCTTCCAGATCACATCTCGGGAAATGCCCTGGATGCTGTTCAGCACATACATGAATTCCGAATAGTGAGCCGGGTCACTGACTGCAATCCGGAGGTTGTCCTTTCCAGCGGTGACGATGACTTGGGGGCTCAGCCTCGCGAGTACGCGTGCATACTCTTCATACACCGCGCTCTCGACAGGCATGCGCTTCAGGTTGAATTCCGGCAGCTCCTGGCTTTTCCTCTCTGTCTCGGCCACTTTCAGAAAATCCGTGACGGAGAAAACAGCAAGCACGATCATGAAGACTGCGCACATCATGGAAAACACAGGGGCGAGGCCCATCAGGCGACTGGCTTCTGTAATCCAGAGTGCATTGTTGTTCCTGAAATCAAGTTTCACTTTGCTGCCTCCCTGTTATTCTGTTTACGTACTGTGAGCAAACCTTCGATATCCCTGAGATCGGTGACCACGTCCCGGCCCAGTGTGTCCAGGTAATCCTGGCTGACCCAACTGGGCAATATCAATTCAAAAGACTCCTTGTCTTCACCGATCAACCTGTACTTTTCAATCCATCCGCCAGCACGCACCACCGTGGATGAAACTTTCTGGATGCGGGAGATCTGGCGGGCCAGCGGCTGCTGCACACTCAATTTTGCCAAGGTGGCATTCAGGTCAGCTTCAACTGCCCTGGCATTCAGGCCCTGGTTCAATTGGCGGGTGGTGTAGGCACTGGCGGCCTGCGACCCCAGGAAAACAGCTGAGGCAGTGACAAGCACACCCAGGGAGCCTTTCAGGAGCAGAGCACTGAAACGTTCGGTAATTCCCTGGATGGCCTGCGGTATGCTGGTCAGGGGTTTGCCTCCCCTGTTGGAAATTTCCTGGATAGGCAGGTCAATCCCCAGAAGATAATCCTTCAGCACATCAGGATCATTACAGACCAACCGAATATTTCCCGCCTCTGTAATAAGCGCTGCCGAATAGTCGCTGCCCTGGAGCAGGTAGATTCCATCCCCTGCATGCAGCGGGCCACCGGGCAGCACATCCACAAACGGCAGGGTAAAGCCTGGTGCAGAACTCAGGTATGTGCTTTCAATTGCGAAGTAATAAACATGACCAGCACGTTCAGTGAAACAGGCATGCAGGCGATCTGTCCCCAGGATTGCATAAGCCTGGTTCATCACGACTTTCTGCGGATTCCCCGCGCCCACTGGCAAACGGCCAGCAATCAGGTTGGTGTAGATTTCCTTCAGGTTGATTGCATCCACGACTCAGGCTCCAGACAGCACAACTTCATTTTGCAGATACACCACGGCCAGGCTGAACAGGACAGCCACGCCGGAGTAAACTAGTGACGCAACAAAGGCAATCACGGCAAAGCGCCGGGCCGCACTGTTGGCTTTTTCGTCACGGGCCTGTGAAATCGAGGCAAGGCATTCCGCCAGTTGAACCTGGTCCTTGTGGGCACGGATCAACAGGCGCTCGCTGCTGTCGAGCAGTGGATGGTTGAATGCCACCGCAGGCTGTTCCCCGATTTCACTTCGTTCCTTGATGGTTTGCCAGAAGAGGGTCACGGTGGGCGTGATGGTGCCCCTGCGTGCAATCTGGACTGCATTCAGAAAAGCCACGCCACCGTTCAATAGCGAGGCCAGCACCCGGGTGGTGGCTGCGATGCCGGAGGAGATCAACAGCTCTCCCACCACCGGCACCTTCTCCAGCAGGCCAAAAGCATGGGTGCGTGTTTTCTGATCAGGAGACAGAACCATCATCGTGATGTAGATCATCAGCAATGCGAACACGAACGAGAAAGCCAGCAGGCCATTGTTCACCCATTCTGCCAGCGCCAGGGAACTGTTGTACTCCGCAACTTTCACCGGGTCTTCACTCATCAGTGGTGTTGCCTTCAGTTGTTCAATCAAACCGAATCTCATGCCGATTACCGTGGACACTGCCATGATCAGGTCCAGCGTGGTCCAGGTGACTGCACCAAACATCAGCCTGAGAGTGGCTGAGCCCTTCTCGTAAAAACTGACTGCGGTTTCCAGGGCCTGGCTTAACTGGCCTGCTGCTTCACCGGCACTGAGAACTGCCAATGTGGAGTCATCAAACCAGTTCAGCAATTCAATGGCGGCCACGAAACCAAAACCCTGGCGCAGGGCGTTCAGCGCCTGGTTCAGGCTGAGCCTGGGTTCGCCAAGCTCGCCCAGGATGACCTGTTCAAGTGCCTTTTCAGGCGAAAGTCCGGAACGCACATTGAAGGCAAGCGCCTGCAGGAACTTCTGCTTGTAGGCACGGCTGACACTGGAACCAAACAGGCGCGACAGGCGGCCCCTGGTCTGCAGCTCGAACACATCCAGCACGACTCCGCCGCGGTCAATCACCTGCTGGATTGCTTCCCGCCTGCGTGTCGCGGTGATTACCAGCTGGTGATGAAAGTAGCCGACCAGTTTCTCATCCGGCCGCGCGGTGGCATCCAGCATCTGTGGCGCAAGATAGACAATACGGAAGTTGGAAATCGACATGCTCAATCTCCCGGTACACCAAGTGCCTGAAGCACGCTGGGCCAATCCACGATGCCCTGGTTCATCAGGGCTTGCAGGGTTTGAAGGCGGCTGGTGTATTCAATTCCGTTGTCCTCCCGAAGGTCGATCGGCAGTTCAAGGCTGTGACTTTTGAAAGCACGTACAAACCGGCTGCGCATCTGTTCATCAGGTGGAACATGCAGGGTTTCATGGGCAGCCACACGACCCGCATAACCTGTGCTCGCGCAGCGTGTGCAACCCCATTTCTGCCGGACACCGCACGCAGGATTGATCGTGCCACCTGTCAGTCGACGGGCCTGTGCACGCAACTCCTCAAGCGCTTCGGAAGAGACAGGCCTGGCGCAGGTGCAAAGCCGGCGCACCAGTCGCTGGTGTATCACCACGCGAAGAAAATGGGCCAGCAGGAACTCCGAGTCAGCCCGGTGCGTGGGGTCAATCATCGACAGGAAGCGCTCGCTGACCTGCAACACGCTGTTCGCATGGATGGTGGAAATCACCAGGTGCCCGCTTTCCGCGAAAGCCAGAGCGGCACGTGCCGAATCTGCATCGCGGATTTCACCGAACACCAGGATGTCGGGGTCTTGCCGCAGGATTGACCGCTCCAGCTCGATTGCCTTCTGCTTGATCAGGGCCTGCAACTGTATCTGCTTTGCAAAGGGAAGAATGTATTCAACCGGGTCTTCCACGGTGATCACATTCATCGCGTCCCTTCTGAAACCACAGGCCATGGTGTACTGGGTTGTACTTTTACCGGAACCTGTTGCACCTGAAATGAAAACTAGGCCACCCGTTTTTCCGGTCTGCCTGGTAATGCCCTGCACCAGGTTGATCATGTTGGGCTGGCCGGGAAAAAGCGCAGCCAGGCTGGGCAGCAGGGACGCATCCAGCGCACGCAGAACAACAGACTCGCCATCCACCAGAGGCTGGGTTGAAATGCGGAAATCCACCACCCTGCCCTCATGCTCCACAGCAAGGCGGCCATCCTGGGCAGTGCGGGTATTTGAAGCATCCATGCCTGCCTCGATCTTGATCCGCGCCACCAGGGATTGCATCAGTTGTTCAGGCAGCAGGTGGGTTTGCCGCATCACGGAGTCAACCCGGTAGGCAATCCAGGCATCAGGATCTCCCTTCCTGCTCAGGTGAATGTCACTGGCGCGCAGCGACAGGGCCTCCTTCAGAACGGCATACACCAGGCTGCGCAGCCGTCCCGCTTCCAGGCCTTCATTGCGCAACACGGTGACGAGACCGTTCACCGAGCCCGACTGTTCAATTCGCAACAGCAGGTCCGCCACCTCCTGCCGACTGGAAGGCAGGAACTTCAATGCGGCAACCGGCGTGCGCAGAATCTGCCGGATCCGCCCCTGCTGGGCTGCATTCAAGGGCTTGGCACAGCGAAGGGTCAGCACTCCCTTGGAGAACTCCGTGGGTACACAGGAGAACCGGCGGCAGAATTCAAGTGGCAGAATGGTCTGCAAAGTGAAATTGTCGCCAATTACATTGGAGTCCTCGCGCTCGCCCTGATCAAGCAGGTCGTCCAGGTTCAGGAAACGCGAGCGCAGGGCCAGGCTGCCCAGTTCCGCAGAGCGCCCTTCGCTTCGCAGGTGATTGTGCTGCTGCCGCAGCAGGTTCAACTGGTGGTCATCCAGGCCAGCCTGGATCAGATCAGCCTCAAGAGATTTCATCCCGCCCGCCCTTCAATTTGGAAACCCGGTTCCAAAGCCCGGCTGGTTGTTGAAGCCAGGGCTGTTGAATCCAAATCCCGACCCGAAGTTACCTGGCGGCTGCTGCCCACCCAGTGTGCCGGAAGGCGAAAAGGTGCGGGTTTTCAACTCAGGCACCAGGTAATCAAACAGCTCTGTTTCCACCTTCAGCAACTGGGACTCGGACGGCACCTGGGGCAGGCCACCTGCACTGGACTCCAGGACACCCGCGAATACATTCACCCAGGCACCGCTGTCACTCCGCCACTCCACGGAAATATCCTGCCCCTCTACCCTGGCTCGCAGCATGTAACCACTGATGTTTTCTATCCTGCCCACCCGGAGGCGAAGGGCTGCAGTGCTGCGAGAAATCGGGCGACCAGCCACCGGTGCTGCGGCAGGCTGATCCACCCTGCCACTTGCACTTGTCGAAGCAGGCGCGGAAACGACCTGGGGCACCAGTAAATCACTGTCCACCCTGCGCATCACGATGGCGCCCTGGAAATAGGCGGTCACCTGCATGTTGCTGAACAGGTTCACCAGCGGTTGCGGAACCACGGGCGAATTCAATGCCTGCTGGCGCAGGTTGAAGTCTTCCTGCGTGATGCGGCGCTCTGCCTGTCGGCGCAGCTCCGCCTGGTCTGCAGGTGCGGCACCAGTCTGTTCACCAGGTCGACTGGTCGCCGCTGCATCTGCCTGCGAAGCGGACCGCGCACCCATCAACTGCGCTGGCCTGACCAGTGGATTCGCAATGGTTTGCTGGGAAAATGCTGCAGATGAATGCAGGAACAACAAAAAAATTGCCGCCACGGCCTGGCGGTGAAAAAACATCCCCTTCCACATGTTCATTTCTCCTTCGCCGGGGGCAACCGGCCTGCCAGTTGAACGCGGCTGGGCACACCGCCCAGGCGAGTGGACAAACGCAGGCGCCCTTCATTTCTGTCCGAATGTGCCTTCTCCACTGCGGGTGCCTGTTCAGGCAGCCTGGCCACCGGATCCAGCTCCTGGGGTGACACAGTCCTGCTGCCGGGTGCCCCGACCTGGACAATGTTGTCGAACATCAGCAGGCGAGGACGGATGGTGACCACCAGCTCGGTCTGCTTGGTGTTTTCAGACCGGCTGCGTACACCCAGGCCGCTTTGAAAATCATCCTGCGCGCGTGAAACCGTGATGCCGCCCAGCAAGATCGTGTCGCCCGGCCTGCAACGCACCTGGGTTTTCAGTTCACGGTCAGCCACCTCGGGCAGGTTCAGGTCCACGCCCAGCGCGGTGAACCGCTTCAGGGCCAGTAATTCGGTGATGGAAATATTGATGCGGGTGTAGATGGTGGAGTCATGCGCTTCACCGGTCAGTGATACTTCCAGCCCGGTGCGCAGGTTCTGCGTGTCGGCTGTTGACTGCGCCACCCCGTTCACAATCTGTGACCCCACCCGCGATACAAAAGTAGTGGACTGGCCCACGCGGATGTTCCCGTTGGTTCCGTTCATCAGGCCAATCTTGGGCTGGCTCAGTGTTTTTACATCGCCCTGGGATTTCAGGAAATCAATCAGGAAATTGGTGGAAAAGTTTTCGCCGAAGATCAGGGTTTCAATGCCCGTGGAACTGCGGCTGATCTGGGTCAACCGGTCAGCAGTGCTGGCGGCTCCAACAAGGCCGGAATCAGGCGCGGTATTGATACCACCTCCTGCCTTGTAAAGCTCCCAGCGTATGCCCATGTTGTTGCTGTCATTCAGGTCCACCTGCAGCACGTTCATGTCGTACACGATCAATGAACGTGTGGCACGTGCACGCTCCAGGTAATTCTGAATGTCAGCCAGTGCGCGGCGATTGGCGCGAAACACCAGCGATCGGTTGATCCGGTCCAGGTAGACATCACGCGCACCCAGGAACTGCATGGTGTTGGTAATGCCAGCCATGCTGTCCTCGTTCAGGACCGGGGGCATGGTGATCACGAACTGTTGCTCAGGCATGATTCTCAGCACGCCTGACTCTGTCACAGTCCAGAAGAATCCCATGATCTCCCCCAGTTTGTTCATCACCTGTGGCAAGGTGCCGCTCAGGTTGTTCAGGGTGACCACGCCATACCGGGAAGCCGCATCCGCCCCTCCCTCAAAACTCAGGGGCATGCTGGTACTGGCGAAAATGATCTGCAACACATCGAAGAGCCCCCGTTCGGTGACAGAGAGATTTTCCACAGTGCGGTTTGGCAACTCCCCTTCGGACACCTGGGGTCGAACCCAGAATGTGTCAGAAGGCAGGCGTTCAATTGGCAAGGTGATTTGCGGTGCGGCCTGGTTGCCGCCGGTGATTTCCGGCAGTTTCAGTTGCGCCCGGAATTCCTTTTCCTGGCCAAAAGGCCGGAGGGAAGAGCAAGCCACGGCCCCGAACGCGACAGCCACGTAAACACCAATTCTGCTGACCGCGAAAACGGTTTCTAATACGGTGTCGGATTTCATGGGATTGACTCTTCCTGTTGAAGCATTACAGTCGAGTATCCGCAGGCGGGGGGGGTTAAACATCCCTCTGTTGAGTCACCTCTTTCACCCCACCATTCGGTGGGATAGATTCAGGTGCACCACCCCTATTTCTTCAGCCATGGCAGATTGAATTGAAAACACAGAAACTTGTTTCCCCGCTGACAGTGCTGTGGTGCGGCGCATTCATCATGACGATTTCCCTGGGCATCCGACACTCATTCGGCCTGTTTCTTCAGCCCATGAGCCTGAGCAATGACTGGGGGCGGGAAGTGTTCGCTTTCTCCATTGCCATGCAGAACCTGGTGTGGGGCATCGCCCAGCCCTTTGTGGGGAGGATGGCCGACCGCCTGGGGGCAGCCATCACCATGATACTTGGCGGTGCGCTGTATGCCAGCGGCCTGTTCCTGATGGCCACGGTTGAAAGCCCGGGCTTGCTGACCTTCAGCGCGGGCCTGCTGATTGGCCTGGGCCTGAGCGGCACCACCTTTCCCGTGGTATTTGGTGCGGTCAGCCGTGCCATGCCACCTGAAAAACGCAGCATGGCCATGGGCATTTCCATGGCCCTGGGCTCGCTGGGGCAGTTTGCGTTCCTGCCTGGAGGACTGTTCCTGATCAACCTGTTGGGCTGGTCTTCAGCACTGACCGTGCTGGCCGGCATGGCATTGCTCATCCTGGGCCTGGGATGGCCATTGATCGAGAAAAGGTCCGCAGCAGCACCAGGCACCTCCGCACAGGCCGTGGTGGAACAGGGCATGTGGGCAGGCCTGCTGCAAGCGATGAGGCAACCCGCTTTCCTGATGCTGAGCATCGGTTATTTTGTGTGTGGCTTTCAAATCCTGTTCATCAGCGTGCACCTGCCCAGTTACCTGCAGGACAGCGGAATACCCGCCAGTGCCGGCAGCAATGCACTGGCATTGATTGGCCTTTTCAATATATTGGGCAGTTACCTTGCTGGCCTGTGGGGTGGCCGATTCAGAAAGCCCATGCTGCTGACCACCATTTATGGACTGCGTGGCCTGTTGATCGTGGCATTCGTGCTGGCGCCCCTGAGTACCTGGAGCGTCTACCTGTTTGCTGCCGGCATGGGCGTGTTGTGGCTGTCAACCGTGCCGTTGACAACCGGCACTGTGGCTGCCATGTTCGGCGTGAAAAACCTGTCCATGCTGGGTGGCCTGGTCTTCATGTTTCACCAGATCGGCGCATTCGTAGGCGGTTGGCTGGGTGGCCTGCTGTTTGATGCCACCGGCAGTTACACCCTGGTGTGGTGGATCTGCGTGGCTTTGAGTGCAATTGCGGCTGCGGTAAACTGGCCGATACAGGAAAAAAGCGCGAATCCCGATGAAGCAGCAACCCAGACCGCTTGAACAGGCCAGACCGGCCGAAGAGGGCCGGAAATCAGACCCGCTGATGCCAGGCTGGGCCATGGCATTGGTGCTTGCGCTCGCGCTGCTGGTTTTACTGGGGTATGCCAGCCCGGACATGCGGGCTGTCTACGTGGCGGCCTGGGCTGCCTGCTTCTGACCTGCACCGGACCTGTTCTCAACCCAGTACACGATACAGCCAGGGAATCAGCATGGCCCCGAAAATGCCGTGGAGGCCCATTCCGAGGCTGGCATATCGACCCGCTTCAGGGTGAACAGAGAAAGCCCTGGCCGTCCCTATGCCATGGGCGGCCAAACCCAGGGTGAAACCCTGCACCCAGTTCCGCTTCAGGCGCAGAAAATTGAACACCACGGTGCCCAGCGTTGCGCCCATGATGCCGGTAAGAATAGCAAACAGGGTGGTCAGTGTTGCTGATGCACCCAGGCGTTCACTGACACCAATTGCGATTGGCGCCGTGACCGACTTGGCCCACATGGTCAGAATGACCTCGAACTCGACACCCATCAAATTGGCCAGAAAAACTGCGCTGCCAATTGACACACCACCCCCCACCAGTGTTGCACCACTCACAAGGGCAAGCGTGAGCACTACCCTTCCCCTCACAGCGGTCAGGCCCTTGTAGATCGGTATCGCCAAAGCCACAGTGGCAATACCTAGCAGGAAGTGGATGAAGCGTGCCCCCTCGATATAGTTTGCATATTGAAGGCCAGTCAGTTGCAACAACGCCACCAGCAGGGTAACTGCAATAAGCACCGGGTTCATGTAGGGCTTGCGACCACTCCAGTGGAAACACCAGAGGCCGAATTGGTAGGCCAGCAAAGTGAGCAACAAGGAAGTGACCGGATGGTTCAGCAGGTAGAGCCAGATTTCCGGCCCTCTTGAAGCGAGAAGTGACAACTCATTCATTTTTGGCATCCCCTTCTTCCCTGGAGACGGGCCCCGGCATGAACAGCATAGCCAGCCAGTCCAATATCAAGGCCGTCACCGCCAGGGTAATCAGTGAACTGAAAACCAGCGTCAGCAGGATAGGCAAACCCATGCTGGCGAAAAGACCAAAATAGGCCACAATGCCCACACCGGCTGGCACGAACAGCAAAGCCAGATTGGAAGTGAACATGTCGGAGGTGGCCTGCATGTCTGGCTGAACACCTTTTTCGCTGAGAAAGAAATAAAGCAGCAGCAGGATCAGGCCAATCGCCGGACCATGGATTGAGGGAAAGAGGGCAAAACTGATCAGCTCGCCCACCACCTGAAAAAACAGAAGGACAGTCATTGATTTAAGCATGGCCCAGTGTATTCAGATGACATTTTCATAGTCAACAAGTAACGGTTTGTAACGTTACAATGACACTCAATCATCCCGACCCAAAGGAAAAACATGAAGACGCTCAAGTTATCCACCCTGGTTTTGGCGCTTTTTGCAGCAGGCTGTGCCAACAACATCATCCAGCAACCCCAGAGGCCTGTGCAGGCCGCGCCAGGTTCCCCCGTCGCTGTGGCTGGTTGCCCAATGGCACCTGAACGCAAGGTGGACAACACGAAAACTGCAATTGGCACTGCCGTGGGGGCAATTGGTGGCGCGCTGATCGGTAATTCAATTGACGGAAAAGACACCGTGCGTGGTGCGGCACTGGGTGGCCTGTTCGGCTACCTGGTGGGCAGCCAGATTGCAGTGCGCGAACAGCGCGACGGCTCTGTGATGCTTGACATACCGGGCGCAGCCCTGTTCGACACCAACAAGACCGCCATCAAACCGCAGTTTGCCAGCACACTGGACCAGATTGCAGCCACCCTGCGTGACAACCCCAATACGATTGTCTGCGTGATCGGCTACACCGACAGCGTGGGCAGTGATGAGTCCAACCAGGACCTGTCAGTGCGTCGTGCACAATCGGTAACCAGCTTCCTGACCTCAAAGGGAATCGCAGGCGGTCGCCTGACTGCCGCTGGCCTTGGCGAGCGCTTCCCGGTGGCCAGCAATGACAATGAAGCCGGTCGCAGCCAGAATCGCCGAGTGGAAATGTACGTGCGCAACTGATGCATTGACAACCCAACAAAAAAGCCACCCTGGGGTGGCTTTTTTGTTAATGCAGAGGCAACGGTGCTTATGCGGTTTCTTTCGGCTTGTCGCGCAGTTCGCGGCGCAGGATTTTACCCACCGGTGTTTTTGGCAGTTCATCCCTGAATTCCACGAATGATGGAATCTTGTAACCAGTCAGGTTTTTCCTGCAGTGGGCGATCAGGTCTTCCTTGGTGACATTCGCATCCTTCTTCACCACCACCAGCTTCACCTTCTCGCCGGTGACCGGGTCGGGAACACCCACCACGCCACATTCCAGCACGCCAGGGTGCTGTGCCACCACGTCTTCAATTTCATTCGGGAACACATTGAAGCCAGACACGATGATCATGTCCTTCTTGCGGTCCACGATCTTCACGAAGCCCTGCTCATCCATGGTGCCGATGTCGCCCGTCGCCAACCAGCCGTCCTTGTCAATGGTCTTGGCAGTTTCCTCAGGGCGGTTCAGGTAACCCAGCATCACCTGCGGACCACGCACGCAGATTTCACCTGGCTCATTCAAACCGGCCCACAGGCCGTCGTCGCGACGCAGGCGGACTTCGGTGCCGGGAATCGGCAGGCCCACATTGCCCCGGAATGCAGGGCGCTCAACACCATGAAGGGGCGGCACTGTTACAACTGGCGAAGTCTCGGTCATGCCGAAGCCCTCGGAAATTGCACAGCCGGTGACCTTGAACCAGCGTTCTGCAATGGGTTGCTGCAAGGCCATGCCGCCGCTCATTGCAAACTTCATGTCAGAGAAATCGCGGTTGCAGAATTCTTCATTGTTCAGGAAGGCATTGAACAGCGTGTTCACCGCGGTGATCACATGGAATTTTTCCTTGCGCAGCACTTTCATTACCGTGCCCACATCACGCGGGTTGGCAATCAGGATGTTGCGTGCACCGAAAGTCATGAACAGCATGCAGTTCACGGCCAAGGCATAGATGTGGTACAGCGGCAGCATGGTGACCACGCAGATGGGGTCTTTGCCAATGGCCTCGCTCATCCAGGCCAGGCCCTGCTCCATATTGCTCATCAGGTTGCGCTGGGTCAGCATGGCGCCCTTGGATACACCGGTGGTACCGCCGGTGTACTGCAGCAGTGCAATGTCGTCCAGTTTCGGAGTGGGCTTGGGGTAGGCCACGCCCTTGCCTGCAGCCAGCGCCTTCTTGATGGGCACTGCCTGGGGAAGATTGTAGGCTGGCACCATTTTCTTGATGCGGCGCATTACGAAGTTGACGATAAAACCTTTCAATCCACCCAGCAAATCGCCAAGCTGCGTAATAACGATGTTCTTTACCCTGGTGCCTTCCAGTGACTGCTGCAGGGTGTTTGCAAAATTCTCGAACACCACGATGGTGGTGGCACCGGAGTCCTTCAACTGGTGATTCAATTCACGAACGGTGTACAGCGGGTTCACATTGGTCAAGGTGCAGCCCAGCTTCATTGCGCCCACAAAACACACGGGGAACTGGACGCAGTTGGGCAGCATGATGGCCACCACATCACCGGCTTTCACACCAATCGACTTCAGGTAGCCCGCAAACTGGTCCGAAAGTTCGTCCACCTGGCGATAGGAAAACTCGGTGCCTGCAGAAACGAAGGCCGGCCGATCTGCATATTTTTTCAGGCACTCCACCACCAGTTCAAGCATGCTGTTGTAACGCAGGGGTGGCATGTCGCCAGACACACCTGGGGGATAGCTCTTGGTCCAGTAGCGGGACTCAAAGAGCATTTGCGCCTCTTTGCTGACAAAACCGTTGAAATCTTCAGGCGATACCTTTGGGCTTGCCTCGTCTGGACGTGCTGACATGTAACTGATCTCCTGTGTACCGGGCATAAGCCGGCCGCGGAGGCACCACGGGCGTGGTTTCTGTCTCCCCGGCATAACCTGGTTGTGCCTGGTTTTTTATAAGTGTTGTGTGCGACTTTTTGTACTTTGAACAATACCATTCTTCCCGGGTTTTTGGTAAGAATCGCGTAAGTTGCACCAATGTTTCAGGAAGAATAGCCGACGTATAGAGGATTTACTCAAATTGACCTGCAAGGCTGAAACAGGGCAGATGGAACCAAGCGCGGCACCCCATCACCAAAGCGCTTACCCACATCGCAAATGTCCCGTGCCACATGATTCTTCATTCCAAAATTTCATCCTGGTTCCGAACCCCTGGAAACCCAACCCTGCTGGTCCTGCTGTTGAGTGCTGACCTCCTGTTCATGGG
>DASUDJ010000127.1:0-4194 GCA_036275635.1 Limnobacter sp.
TGCTCCATCACATCAGCAAGCCCCACCTGCCACACAATCCCTCACCGACAGCCGGTTGGGCGGCCACGTCTAGCCTGATGATTGGGGGAGGCATCCTGCTGCTGGCACTGGGCCTGATCCTGAAACGAAGAAAGAGTGCGGGTGCCAGTTTATTTGCAACATGGTTGCCGGGGTGCAACTGGGCGTCTTCGGGCTACTACCACCTGCTCGCCTGCGAACTGCAGGCAGGCCTCGACCTGATGTATTGCCTGCGCCACAGGACCATTCCCTCGGGAAAACTACTGGGCCTGCTCGACATCACCGGCCCAGTGATTCAGCAGTTGAACCAGATGACCCTGCAAACAAGAGTTCAGCTGCAACAGGGCATTGCCTTGAGCAAGGCGCTTCAGGAGGCGGGCGCACCCGGATTCCTTGTGCGGCAAAGCCAGCTTGCGGAACAGACCGGGAATCTTGCCGATTGCTTCCTGCTGGCGTCGAAAGTGCATGAAATGCAGGCAAGGGAGGCACAGAACAGGTTGCAGAGTGTGCTGCCCTCCGTTGCACTGGCCCTGGCCGCCATCAGCCTGGCGCTGGCTTATCAGAGCACGCTTGCACCCTTGTACAACAACCTGACCGGGCTTTCATGAAAAACAATCCGGACACCGCCGACATCTGGGTGATACATGAAAGCCACGCGCTGCTGTTCCGCCAGCACGAGGGGCAGGACAAACAAGAAATGCGAATGCCCTTCAATACCTTTGTGGGCAGTGCCACCGCACTGGCCAGCTTCAGTCTTCCAGACACCCGCGTGTACCTGAACCTGGGGCCTGCCCAGTCTGATCAAACAGGGAATTACAAGGCTGGACAGGATGCAGACAAGGCCCGGTTCTGGGCCGGCCTGGCCAAAAGCCCGACCAGGCTGCTTGCCCTTGCAGCGGAGGACTGGCAACTCGAGATACTTTCTGCACTGAAGTCCATGGGCAAAAAGGCCGAGGCAATTTCTGTCTCGAATGTGATGCACTTCAGGCAGGCGACCAACATGATCCTGGTGAATCAGCAGGAAATGAAGCACCTGGAAGCAGCCCTGCAGCAGGTCAAGTCCGGCTCAGGCAAATACCGTGCTGCGCTGCAGTTGGTTACAGCACTCTGGCTCAGGCCCCACTGCGGCTACCAGAAACTTCGCTGTGCTGTCGCCTGCGGAATCATGCTGGGGGCACTTGCCGTGAGCGGCACCATTCAGCACCAGGCAGGCCTTCAGCAGAAAAAGCTGGCGCTGCCAGCAACAGGAATTCAGAAAACAGATTATGGAAGTTCGCAGGCAAGTACGCCCGCACCCTTTTCAGAATGGATTGAACAATTGCGGAAATTTGGCCAGGAGAACAGGGCCAACCTGCTTTCGATCAACCTGTTCTGGACAGACAAGGGCCAAATTCACACCCAGGTTGAACTGGACCGGGAGCGCAAGCGCGTGCCCAAGGGTTGCAAGCTGACAGGCACCAATCAAGCCGCCTGCACCACTGGGCGGAATGATCAATGAGCAGGCCCTTTACTCCACTTGCCCTGGTTCGCCAAAGCAGACTGCTCAGGCCCCTGCTGGATGCGTTGCTTGCGGTGGCGGCCTTGGCAGCATCCGTGCACCTGTATGCAGGCTTTCAACCAATCCAGATAAAGCAACCGGTTACCCGTCCTGTTCCCGTGGTACCAGGCAAAAAGACACAACCGCTGTTTCTGGACAGTCGCCATGGTTCCGAAGAGGAATTGTGGAAAGCCTGGGCTGCCTGGATAACAGACCACAAGCCGGAAACAGGCCACTGCCAATTTGAGACGCAGCAGGATACAGGGCAAAACCTGTTTCACCTGCAGTGTTTCGGATCTGTGAGCGAGCATCCGGCCCGCCAGGAAGTTCCAGACGAGGTCCTGATCGAGAAGCGCCTGTTTTCTGTGGATGACCGTCGATCACGCTCAAAAGCCAGGACAGGAAGCCAGCGGATTGAAACACCCAGGGAGGAGCCCAAGCCAGCTTATCCAGTGCGCGGTTGGATTGACACCGACGCTGGCCGCAAACATTACAACCCCGGCACGGGCAAATGGCAGGACAACCCATGAAAAAACAGCAGCAGGGTCATGTGCTGCTGATGCTGGTCATCATGGTTTTGCTGAGTGGCGTCGGGGCAGCAAGCCTGCTCGAGAGCCGCACTTACCAGCAGCAGTTGAAGTTACAGCAACAGGCCCGCCAGACCGAAACACTGCAACAGATCAGATCAAGCCTGCTGGGCTTTGCTGCCAGCCAGGGCGTACACAGCCAGAGCCACCTGGGACATTTGCCTTGCCCCGCCGTTCAGGCGGGTGACGCGCCAAGAACCGTTTGTCTTGACAGGTTATGGGGCAAGTTACCGGTCCACAGCAAGACTGCGGTCAATTACCTGAACGCGGGAATTGATCCGCGTAGCAACCTGGACAATCCGGCATCACTCAAGGACTGGGAATATGCAGTGTCTTCACAACTGGTCCAACCCAATGAACTGAACTGGGGTAGATGGGTGGATTATTCGAAGCCTGCAATCAAGATCTGGATACCCGAAGAAGCCAACCTCAGCCATGAAGCAATTGCGGCAGTAGTCGCGAAATCCATCCAGCCAATATCAGAACATGAATACAACATTACCCCTCCCTACCTGTTGATCAGCGTGGCTGAACTACAGGCGGCCATGACGCACAGGCAAATTCAGCTGATTCATGAAACACTTGAAAGCTGGAAACGCATGAATCCGAATGCCATCCAGCAATTGGCAGGGCATGAGAATATTTTGGCCCTTCCATCACAGGCCCACACTTATCAAGGCACGGATTCCGGTTGCACTTGCAGGTGCACGCGAACCCGCTGCAACTGCAGCTGCTCTGGCGCCGGGAAATGGCGATCAATTGCCCCCTGCTGGGGTGCAGACAGCCACTGCCAAACCCTGGCCACCTACACCCGTTGCAGCAGCGACACGACCCAGGCCTGCATCTTTTCCGGTCCCGCCCGAATGGACAATGCATGGCCAGTCAGCCGGTTTGAACCCGTGGCTGCTGCGAACAAATCCTGTCGGCCAACCCGTCCGGATGAATGTCCCCTGAGTCGTGACAGCAACGACTGCACCTGCGATTTTTCCTGGCCAGATGCCACAAGGCACCGGCTGCCGGGTTTCATTTTTCATCTGCCACCCATGCCATGAAAAAACACTGGCTTCACGGCCCTGAAACTGGCCTCATGCTGATCGAAATGGCCTTGGTGGTGGTGCTGATGGGCATCATCCTTGGGCCAGTGCTTCACCTGCTGGCCACCCACGACAGGAAGGAACAGGTAAGCCGAGAATTGCACGCAAGGCGCCACATCCTGGAGGCTCTGGAAGGTTTCGTACTGGCAACAGGCCGCCTCCCCTGCCCAGCCACACAGCCGAATGGCATGGAGTCACGCAGCGGTGATGCCTGCACAGCATCAGCAGGCTGGTTGCCGACCAGCACACTGGGCCTGTGGGGAGTCGATGGAAAGTGGAAAATTGCTGTGGCCACGCTGGCCCAGGCAGGTGAGCCAGCACAGAACGCACTTGTTTCAGACCAGCCGTTTTCGGACATCAGCCCACAGCAACTGGCCGAAGTCATCATGGCCCCGACCACTGCCAACTTCAACACCGGTAGTGGCCCTTTGCCGGCAATCCACCTCTGCCAGCTTTCACAGGGCAATCCGGTTCCGGCCGCAAGTCTGCCCGGTTGTGGTGTTCACCCCCTGTTGAGCGTCAGTGCAGTGTGGGTGGCCTACCCGGAAGGGGATGCGCTGAACAAGGATCGACACCAACAGTTTTTCATCAACCCCGACCATGCTGCGCCGAATCCCGTCTGGCTTTCATTCGAGAGAATGAACTGGCTCTGGATGAAGCGTGGCTCACTGGACACCTTTTATATTCAGGAGAATTGAATTGAAACAACATCAGCGCGGATTTTCATTGCTGGAACTTGCCATTGCCCTTGCAGTCCTGGCCATCCTGGCAGGCGGTGTGCTGAAAGGCAGGGAGTTGCTGAACAGTGCACGTGTACAGGCCACCCTCACGGATGTGGCCAACCTGGAAACGGCGATTTCAGCTTTTCAGGCCCGTTACTCGGCGCTGCCTGGTGATTTCGTGGGCGCTGCAGCGGCAGGTCTGACCAACACAGCAGGCAATGGAAACGGTCTGATTG
>DASUDJ010000128.1:0-4712 GCA_036275635.1 Limnobacter sp.
TCCGGCTGGGCAAAAAGCGAAGAGGTCCACTCCCACACATTGCCTATCATGTCGACAAGCCCCAGCGGATTTGGAAAATAGCTGCCCACTGCAAGCGTGGACGGCACACCGCCCGGTGCGTAATACCAGGGGAAAGCACCCTGCCACACGTGGGCCATGCGCTGCCCATTCGGCGCAAATTCATCGCCCCAGGGGTATTGGCTGTTGTGCATGCTGGTCAACACACCGCCGCGTGATGCAAATTCCCATTCCGCCTCGGTCGGCAGGCGGCCACCTGCCCACTGCGCATAAGCCTTTGCATCTTCCAGTGCAATATGCACCACCGGGTGAATATCGAAATCAGGCAGTAGTTCAGAACCGGGTCGCGGGTTTTTCCAGTTGGCATCCTGCGTCGCTTTCCACCAGGCATCCGGATTGTCAAGGCGCACAGGCCCGTCCGTCATGCAGAAGACATGCGAAAAGCCCTTTCGCTCGGCCAGGGTTTCATAAGATGTCGCAGCCACAAACCGGGCGAAATCAATGTTGCGCACCGGTGCTGAATCAAGCCGGAACGACTCCACCCTCACTGTTCGCTCAGGACGCTCCTCCGGATAATGGGCATTCGAACCCATGCGGAATTCACCGCCCTGAACCGTGATGATTGCGGAAGCAAAAGTGTCAGACATTCAAACCCATCTGCCCCAGGAAGCGCATCATTTCAATCGGGTTCACCTTGCTGGTGTCCACATTGATGGTCACCTTTCCCAACTTGCCCTGGAAAGGATTGGGGCCCGAGTAGCGGGTTGACACCTGGTTGCCCAGGTCAGACCCCACCGTGAAACCATCATAGCTGGTTGAAAAAAGCACGCGCTTGTACTTGTGGCTGGCCACCTGCTGACCATTCACCCACAGTGAACCTTCACCGTCAAAAGGCCGGGCTGTCATGCGCTGCCGGTACTCGATTTTCAATTTGCCCTCTGGCAATGCGCTGCCTGATTCAATCCGCTCCACGTAGGGCACCAGGCTTTGTTCGTAGCACAACCGGCCGTCCTTGATGTAGAGCACCCAGCCTGCATACTTCGCACCCTGGGCCAGCAGCACGCCGTCGCCCTTGTCCCTTGAACGCTCGCATTCAATTTCAATCGTGTGGGAAAGGCCGCAGACAATCGGCGCCACATCCCGGGCCAGGCGTTCAACCGGCGGGTGAAACACCCAATTGGCCCGCAGGCCCTTTTCCTGCCGGTCCTGCACCAGCTTCAGCACCAGGCTGCGGTCATCCAGCGGCAAAACATTGTACTGCTGGGCAGCCTGCAACCACTTGTCCTGAAGGCGCTGCACCACCTCCGGAAACTGCGCAGCCAGGTTCACCTGCTCTGCCGGGTCCTTGCTGAGGTCGTACAACTCCCATTCATCTTTCTCGAAAGGCTGGCCGCGGGTGTGCTTCGCCACTGCACGCCAGTTGTTCTCCATGTAGGCCCTGTGTCCGCCCAATTCGAAATACTGTTCAGTGCGTGTGGGGCTGTCGGCTTTCGAGAAGGTTGGAACAATGCTTTGCCCCTCCACCGGCTTCTGGACCTGGCCCTTGTACACCTTCGGGCGTTCAATGCCCGTGGCTTCAAGAAGGGTCGGAAAGAGGTCCACCACGTGCACGAAATTGTTGCGCTTTTCACCTTTTGCGGAGATCCCCCTTGGCCAACTGACCAGCAACGGGTCTGCCACACCGCCCAGGTGAGCATACTGCTTGTACATCTTGAACGGTGTGTTGGAGGCACTGGCCCATCCCATCGGGTAGTGTGGATAGGTACCCTCCTCGCCCAGCACGTCGTACAGCTGCGCAGCCTCCTCAACCGGAATTGGCCTGCCAAATGCAGGGGCAAACACATTGGGTGTGCCGGTTGGCGTGCCTTCCGGCGAGCCGCCATTGTCGGAGAACAGGACCACGATTGTGTTGTCGCGCACGCCCAGTTCATCCAGGCACTGCAGCAGGCGTGCAATATTCGAATCCATATTGCTCATCAGGCCTGCATACACTTCCATGTAGCGTGCGGTAATCTTCCTGTGGCTTTCAGGCAGCTTGTCCCAGCTGCTGGAACCTGCGGAAAGCGGAGGCAGTTCAACCGTGTCGGGCATGATGCCCAAGGCCTTTTGACGCGCAAGCCTTTCTGCTCGGACTGCATCCCAGCCCTTGTCATACTGCCCCTTGTAGGCATCCCGGTCCCGTGCCCTGGCCTGCAACGGAGAATGTGGACCTGGGTAGGCCAGGTGCAGATAAAACGGCTTTCCGGGTTCCAGGGCCTGCTGTGTACGAATGTAGGTCATGGCCCGGTCGGTCAGGTCATCGCACACAAAGTAATCCGGAGAATCAGGCGGCTCCACCGGTGCAATGCCATCAAACAATTCGGAGGGCTTGAAATAGTCTGTTGAATGTCCCTGGAACCAGTAGGCCCTGTCGAACCCTCGGTGGGTGGGCCAGTTGTCGTAGGGCCCGTTCGCGCCGGTGGTGTGGGCATTGTTCAGGTGCCATTTACCACTCAGGAAAGTGGACCAGCCCGCAGCCTGCAGGACTTCAGCCAGGGTCGCAGCCTCATGGGTCAGGTCACCGCGGTAGCCGGGATATCCGGAATCAATGTCGGCCAGCCAGCCCACTCCGGCAGAATGGTGGTTCAGCCCGGTGAAAAACGAGGCCCGGGTGGGCGAGCACATGGAACAGGTCCTGAAGTTGGTGTACTGCAGGCCCTGGCTGGCCAGGCTGTCAATTGCCGGCGTGCGGATTTCACTGCCGTAACAACCCAGGTCAGAGAAGCCGCAATCGTCCAGCAGTATCACCACCAGGTTGGGTGCGCCCTCTTTTGCCTTCGGGCGTGCAGTGCTGGCTGGCCGTGAATCCTGGAAGGACAGGGCAACCTGCGCAGCCTCGCCTTCCGGCAGGGCCTTCGGAGTCATCAGGGCCTTGGCCCTGCTGCTGGCCACATGCACACCGGTGGCAGCCACACCGGCCGTGGCTGCACCGGCCGCCAGGCCGGAGAGGAAAGCCCTGCGCTTCAATCGTTTGCTGCCCTCGTCCTGCTCTGCCATGCCTGTCTCCGTGCTGTTTCGGTTCATGTTCTGATTTTTCTTAACTAGTGACACTATTTGTGTCACTATTTACACGACTATAACCAAAACCTTTTTGATTCTCAAGGAAATGCCAGCATGGCCCTGCCAGAAATCCTGAAAGTCCATGGCCTCGACCTGTCCTACTTCACCGGCAAGCTGGAAGCCTATTTGCGGGGCAAGAAAATACCGTATGAACTGATTGAAATGGACACGCGGGATTTCAGGCAGTGTGGGAAAGCCACCGGCGTGGCCCAGATGCCGCAGGTGGAATGGACAGGCGGACAGTGGCTCAGCGACACCACTCTGATCATTGAATTCCTTGAGAACATGTTGCCCGGCAGCACCATCATGCCGACCTGTCCTGCCATGAAATTCATGGCACAACTGCTGGAAGATTTCGGGGATGAATGGTTGTGGCGGCCTGCCCTGTATTACCGGTGGGCCAATGCCGCAGACGCGCGGTTGATGAGCCACCGCCTGGCCAAGGGCATGCTGCGGGATGTGCCAGCGCCTTTTTTCATGCGTCGCTGGGCCATCTTGAACCGGCAACGCTTCCATTTCCTGTGGCTTGATGGTGTACGCCCCGGCAATGCAAAACGGGTTGAAGAACATTACCTTGAAACACTGGATGTGCTGGAAATCATCCTGCGCAATCATCCTTTCATTCTGGGTCAGCGCCCTACCCTGGCCGACTATGGCCTGTACGGCAGCATGTTCAGGCATTTTTTCTGCGACCCCACACCGGCTGGCATCATGCGCACCCGTGCGCCTGCGGTGCATGAATGGGTGGCACGCATGTGGAACCTGGATTTGAAAGACCATGCAGCAACAGGCTTCGAGCAGGAATGTCATCCGGAGATGCAGGCCCTTTTGCAGATTGTCTGCAAGGAATTCATTCCCTATATGCAGGCCAATGAACAGGCCCATGTTCAGGGCAGAAAAACATTCCGCTTCAACAGCGCAGGCAGCCAGTTCAAACTGCCGGCGCAACGCTACAGGGCCTGGCGTTACCAGCGGCTGTGCATGCGCTATCAGGCCCTGGATGAAGCCGCCCGTTCAAAACTTGCACGATGGGCGCCAGAACTGGGTGAATTGCTTGGCAAACCAATCGTCTCGGTCATCCTGCCCAGGATTGAATCACTCCCGATCAAGCAGGCAACAACAGTCGCAGGCAGAGCATGGTGAAACCCGATGGCCGCAGCACCCGGGGCCAGGAAAACCGGAAGCAGATTGTGCAGGCCTTGATCAGCCTGATCCGCGAAGGCTGCGTTTCACCCACGGCTGAACTGGTTTCGGCACGGGCCGGTGTGGGCCTGCGCACCGTGTTCCGGCACTTCAAGGACATGGAAACCCTGTACCGTGAAATCACCAGCGAGGTGGATGACATTGTTGCGCCGGTGCTGGCCACGCCGCTGAAGGGCGAGACCTGGCAGGAAAGGCTGATGAATTCGATTGAACGCAGGGCCGACATGTTCGAAAAGCTGGCTCCGATACAGACTGCCAGCCTGGTGCACCTGCATGAATCGGAATTCCTGCGGCTGCAGCAGGCCCGCACGGTTGAACTGCAGCGCCAGCTGCTGCGTGCCCTGTTGCCCGAAGAAATTTCAAAAGACAGGCAACTGTTTGAAATACTCGAC
>DASUDJ010000129.1:0-3139 GCA_036275635.1 Limnobacter sp.
CCCGATGAGTGCGCCCTACCTGGAGGGCACCACGATTGACTATGAAACCCACACCCTGGCTTCCCGTTTTGTGTTCAGAAACCCCCAGGCAAAAAGCACCTGCGGCTGCGGCTCAAGCTTCTCGGTGGAATAAGGCCTTCCGGTGCACTACTTGCACTTGATTTCCTCTTTGTACTCGTCGTACTTCGCTTCCCTTTTCACCTTGCAGTTGCCGTCACGGAATTCCTCTTTCCAGGGTGCATCCGCCACGGGCGAATAGCCGTCTTCGCACTTCACTTCCTTTTTGTATTCATCCCGCTTGGATTCGATTTTCACAAGGCAGGGGCCGTTCCAGTATTCCTGTTTCCCCTGCCGCCAGTTGCCGTAATAATCGCCACCGGCCACAGCAAGGGCTGGAAACGTCAAGGCAACGGCCACTGTGAGCGCGGTGATGCGTTTGGGCTGTTTCATGTTACTACCTCAGGAGAATGGAACAAGTGGGGGAATAACGCCTGGAGGGAGAGGGGTGTTGACTGTGCAGAAAAACTGAAAATTGAAAGCAGGCCGGGCGAACACCCAGCCCTGCTGGAATAAAAGGGAATTGCTCAGACGATCTT
Source organism: Limnobacter sp. (assembly GCA_036275635.1). Classification (GTDB taxonomy): domain Bacteria; phylum Pseudomonadota; class Gammaproteobacteria; order Burkholderiales; family Burkholderiaceae_B; genus Limnobacter. The sequence continues at coordinate 597 of DASUDJ010000129.1, forward strand.
GGCGCTTCGGAAAAGCTGGTCCACTGTAAGCCGGGCCAGGTTGTTTTCATCCCGAGGATCGGTGGATGAATACAAACCAACCTGCAAGGCTGAAAGCACAGCGAACAGGCGGTTGACGCTGATGGAGCCCGGGTTCTTTTCCAGCGACGACACCGTGCGCTGGTCGATGCCCAGTTTTTCACCCAGTTGTTTCTGGGTCAAGCCAAGTTCCCGCCTGCGTGTACGAATCAGCACGGTGACATCACTCAGGTTTACTTTTTTCAGTGCCATGGTATTGAATGTGCGACTTGGTTAGCGTTGAATGAGTGCCAGTTGTGCTGTGAACAGCACCGCCATTCAAAGTGAACGCGTGTGACTTTGTTCGGTTGACTGGCTGCATTTATTCAGTGTCCGCCTGTTGAGTCGCAAACTCAATACATGATTCCTTTCTGGATATGAACTATTTTCAGGCCGCTTTCAACGCCATCAAACCGGTGCTGATGTGGTCGCTCACCCTGGGCTTCACCAGCTTGCCGCTGGCGCCGATCAAGCGGTATTCCGCCGGGTTGAAACGTGCCATTCGCAACCGGTATTCCGCATTCAAACCGGGGTAGAGTGTGTTGTTGCGGCCATTCGGGCTGAGGTACCAGCTTGCGCAGCCGCTCTTCCAGACGGTGTGTTCGCTGCGGAAATCCATGCTGTTCACGAACTGCTTTTCCACCTCCGGCTTCACCTCGATTGCCTTCAGGTTCCGCTTCTGGCGAAGCTTCACTGCCTGAATGACATAGTTGATCTGCGCTTCCGCATAGGCGATCACGGATGTATGCCCCGGACCGGTGAATGGCCCCACCAGGAAGTACATGTTGGGAAAGCCGGCAGTGGACACACCCTGGTAGGCCTCAGAGCCTTCTTTCCATTTCTCGTTCAGGCTTGCGCCACCCACGCCTTTTGCATCGATTGGTGAACCAGTGTGGCGCACTTCATAGCCAGTGGCGTAGATGATCACATCCAGCTCATGCTCAACGCCATCGGCCGTGCGAATGCCTTTTTCAGTGATGCATTCAATTGCATTGGTTTCCAGGTGCACATGTTCTTTCTGCATGGTGGGGTACCAGTCGGAACTGACCAGCACGCGCTTGCAGCCAAACTTGAAAGTGGGCGTCAGCTTCTTGCGCAGTTCGGGGTCCTTCACCTTTTTCGCCAGGTAGCTGGTCGCAATTTTCTGCGGCTGCGCCTTGAACATGTCGTACTTCAGGATCAGGAAAGGGGCTGTCAGTTCATTGAACCAGTACACACCCAACCGGTTCATTTTCATGTTGATCGGAGCCTTGCGATTCAGGGCCTTTTCCGATTCTTCAATGGTGCGGTCAGGCCTGGGCATGATCCAGTTGGCAGTGCGCTGGAACACCACCAGGTTTTTCACCTTGTCGGCAATTGCCGGGCCCACCTGCACAGCAGTGGCACCGGTGCCAATCAGGCCCACCCGCTTGCCTTCCAGCTCGACCGAATGGTCCCAGGCGGCGGTGTGAATGGTTTTGCCCTTGAACTTTTCCGCCCCCTTGAACTGCGCAATTTTTGGGGCACTGAATGGGCCAACTGCAGTCACGACATTGCGCGCCTGTATGGTTTTGCCATCGGCTGTGGTGATGTTCCACAGGCCAGCGTCCTCATCAAATTCAGCACCATTGATGCTGGTGTTGAACTGGATGTGCGGATACACACCGTACTTGGTGGCACAGTGGCGCAGGTACTTGTAGATTTCGCCCTGCTTGGCGTAGCTGTTGCTCCATTCGGCCCAGGGCTCGAAAGAATAGCTGTACAGGCTGCTTTTCACATCGCAGCCACAGCCGGGGTAAGTGTTGTCGCGCCAGGTGCCGCCCACATCATGACCCTTGTCGAAAATCTTGAAGTTTTTCTCGCCCGCTTTCAGCAGTTGAATACCCATGCCCAGGCCGGAAACCCCCGCCCCCACGATTGCAACTTCGAGAATGTTCTGTGCCTCTTTCTTGAATGTGGCCATGATGTGCTGTGTCTCGCATGATCTGGTTTTTGATGCCTGGAAGTGTAGGACCTGGAATGCAGGCAGGGTGAGTGTGGAAAGTGACGAGTTTGGAGTCATTTTGGGCCAAACGCCCGAGATACTGATGCAAAATGAAGTCTCGCAGTTACTTTGCAGCAGGTGTTTTATGGAATGGTTTCAAGCACTCACCACCCTGGCCCTGGGCGGCCTGTTCGGCGGCATCCTGGCGTTTTCTGCCCTGTTTGCACCGCTGGTGTTCACCCAGTTGCCGATTGACCAGGCAGGCCGTTTCATTCGTGCTGTGTTCCCCTGGTACTACCTGTATGTGATCGTGTTTGGCCTGGCCAGCGCAATATTTGCGGCACTGGCAGGCGCTGGTTTCTGGGTGCTGTTTCCCACCGCCCTGGTCGGCCTTGCCAGCGTGTACACCCGCCAGTTGCTGATGCTGCAGATCAATGAATTGCGGGACCGTGAACTGGCCGGCGACAAGGCAGCAGGTGCGCAATTCAATTCAAAACACAGGCTGAGCGTGATCATCAACAGC
>DASUDJ010000130.1:0-3789 GCA_036275635.1 Limnobacter sp.
GTACAGCACACAACTGGAAGTATGTCATGGTTAGCGCAGTGAAATCGCCAAGCAGGCCGAAGCTTGCCCTCACCCTGTTGATGGGTGCGGGCCTGGTGTGGCTCACTTTCAGCCTGGGGCAGTGGCAAAGCGGCAGGGGTGATGAAAAGCAGCAGTTGGCTGATCTGCAGGCCCGGGCCCTGGCGGCGGCACCCATCACGCCCACAGCGCAGCAGATCGACTTGGACAATTTGTCATACCGGAAAATCGAGCTAAGGGGCAGCTACAAGCCCAAAGCTTTGATATATATAGACAATCGGCAAATCAGTGGGAAGCCTGCTGTGCAGGTGGTGCAGGCTTTTCAGCCGGAAGGTGCTGGTTTTGTCATTCCAGTGGACAGGGGCCTGCTGCTGCGCAACCCGGCAGAGCCCCGCCGCGCACCAGATCTTCCTGTCGAAGCGCAAACTGGGGGCGGGCTGATTGAACTGAAAGGCACGGTACTGCCGCGCTTCGCCCAGGCAGCAGAGTTGCGTGGCATGCAACTGGGCGGTGGTGATGAAATTTACCGCGAGGAAAGCAACGGCTTCCAGGTGTGGTCCAATTTCAGCCTGGAAGAATTCAGCAGGCAGGTGAATGAACCTGTCAGCAATTTTGTAGTCACTTTACAGCCAGTTGCACAGGTGGAAAGCCAACCAAGGGCCACTGGCAAGGTGAACGGTTTTTACCATGTGGCGGTACCCCTGCAGGAGCAGGTGGCAAAGCACAGGGGCTATGCATTCCAGTGGTACAGCTTGTCGGCTGTGCTGGTGTTGCTGACCCTGTTTTTTGTGTACCGGGAGTTTTACCGAAGCGAGTTTTACAAAGGAAAGAAAGCATGACTGCAGCAAGCGCAACCGGCGGCTTGAACAAGGGGCGAATCACCATTCTCTTGGTGTTCCTGACCTGCGCACTGCCCATCGTGGCCGCTTTTTACCTGTACTTTTTCAACAAGCCGGACGGCACCAACAACTACGGCACCATTCTTGATCCGCAGGTGGATGTGAGCACCGAGGTGTTCAGGAACATCAATGGCGACGACTTCACCATGAAGCAGGTGGCCGACAAGTGGGTGCTTATTTCGGTGATCAACAGCAATTGTGATGAAGTGTGCCAGAACACCTTGTACTTCCAGCGCCAGGCCCGTGCCTCAAAGGGCAAGGAGCAGGGGCGAATCGCTCGCGTGGTGTTCGTCACTGATGACGGTCCCCTGGAAACCCTGTTGTTGCGCCAGTTTCCGGATGTGCATTTTGTGCGCGCCAGTGAAAGCCAGCTGACAAGCTGGTTGCCGCTTGAGCAGGGCATCGTGGGCAAAAAGGGCAGTACGGAAGTTCGTACTGTTCGGGATCATGTATTCGTGGCCGACCCGCTGGGCCATGTCATGATGCGCTTCCCGCCAAACAACACCCTGGAATTCGACAAGTTCAGAAAAGACATCAGCCGCCTGCTGTGGGCATCCAATATCGGCTGAGAACGCAGTTCACCTCAAATCAAACCACCCCAGATCCAAAGAGCAGACGAGAGCAGCATGAGTAGTTACAAGCGTTTGGTTGCATTCACCACGGTTCTTACCTTTTTCCTGATCATGCTGGGCGCCTTCGTGCGGCTGACCGATGCTGGCCTGGGCTGCCCCGACTGGCCAGGCTGCTACGGCAAGCTGACCCCCAGCATGGCACATGAGGAAATTGCTGCTGCAGTGGAAGAGCAGGGCGGCACACATGGCCCCGTCTCCATTCCAAAAGCATGGAAGGAAATGGTGCATCGCTATGTGGCCACCTTCCTGGGTTTCCTGATCATCGGCATCATGGCCATGGCCTGGGCCAAGCGTGACCAATTAAAGCAGTCGCCGGTATTGCCCACCGTGCTTTTCTTTGCTGTATGCCTGCAGGGAGCGTTCGGCGCCTGGACAGTCACCATGCTGTTGAAGCCGGCCATCGTGACTGGCCACCTGATTGGCGGCATGACCATACTGGCCCTGCTCACCTGGTTGTGGCTGAGGCAAACCAGCGCGGCCCGCACTGTGGCACCACCCCGTGACATGGGAGGGCTGCGCCTGCTGGCCCGCATCGGATTGGCGGCAGTGGCGGCGCAGATCATCCTCGGTGGCTGGGTCAGCACCAATTATGCGGCCGTGGTTTGCACTGATTTCCCAACCTGCCAGGGCAGCATGTGGCCGCACATGGAATTCAAGGATGCTTTCCACATTGTTCGTCATCTTGGTGAAACACCGGATGGTGAAATACTGAATGTGGCCTCGCTGACAGCCATCCATTTCATCCACCGCATTGGTGCGCTGGTGGTGACTGGCATCCTGGCCCTGTTGGCAATTGCCCTGTGGCGCAACCCGGGCACCAAGCCGCTGGCCCTGAAAGTGGCTGGCGTGCTGACCCTGCAAATTGCAATGGGCATCGGCAACGTGGTGTTTCAATTGCCTTTGTGGCTGGCGGTGGCGCACAATGGGGGTGCAGCGCTGTTGCTGGTCACCCTGATCTTGGTAAACTATCGGGTTGCCGGCAATCGCCACAGAATTTCATAAGGCCCACCATGCCCACCCTCGACAAAGCCAAAGGCACAGGCGGTTTTTCGCATGTGGCCAAACAGTACTGGACATTGACCAAGCCCCGCGTGGTGGCCCTGATCGTGTTCTGTGCCGTCATTGGCATGTTCCTGGCCACACCTGACCTGCCGAATGCGCAGGTGCTGATCGCGGGTACGCTGGGCATCTGGCTGGTGGCAGGTGCCGCCGCCGCATTCAATTGCCTGGTTGAACAGCAGATTGATGCAAAAATGGCCCGCACCCGTGCACGCCCATTGCCGCGCGGTGAGTTGAATTCCGTCCAAACCCTGGTGTTCTCCAGCATGGTGGGTGGTGTGGGCGTGTGGATACTCTACGTGTTCGTGAATCCGCTCACCATGTGGCTGACCCTGGCCACCTTCGTGGGCTATGCCATCATCTACACCCTGCTTCTGAAGCCCAACACGCCGCAGAACATTGTGATTGGTGGCGCATCCGGTGCCATGCCACCCGTGCTGGGCTGGGCGGCTGTTACCAACAGCGTGTCGGCCGAGGCCCTGGTGCTGTTCCTGATCATTTTTGTGTGGACACCGCCGCACTTCTGGGCACTGGCCCTGTACCGCACGCAGGAATATGCCCGCGCAGGCCTGCCCATGCTGCCGGTCACTCATGGCGCGGCATTCACTCAGTTCCACGTGTTCCTGTACACCATCATGCTGGCTGCCACCACGCTGATTCCCTATGCCATGAAAATGAGCGGGCTGATCTACCTGGTCAGCGCAGTGGTCCTGAACGCCATCTTCATCGGTTATGGCTACAAAATCTGGAAAAACTACAGCGATGCCCTGGCGAAAAAGGCATTCGCCTATTCAATCGCCTACCTGGCATTCCTGTTTGCAGCCTTGCTTGTTGATCATTACATCGCGGTGTAAATAACATGAGCAGTGTAACAAGTGTCCTTTCTCCTGGTGAGCCTCACTCCGGTTTGAAAACCTGTCTGGGCAGACTGGTTCGCAGCATGGCCCTGGCATCTGCAGTCTTGCTGGCCGCCTGCAACATGGGCCCGGCCAGTTTCACCAATACAGACATCACAGGTTCTGCCCTGGTGGCCAACTTCAAGCTGAAAGACCTTTCCGGTACCGAGCGCACCATGGAAAGCTACAGGGGCAAGGTGGTGGCCATGTTCTTCGGCTACACCCATTGTCCGGATGTTTGCCCAATCACCATGCAGCAGTGGAATGAAGTGAAAGCCAGGCTGG
>DASUDJ010000131.1:0-4720 GCA_036275635.1 Limnobacter sp.
AAGACGGCGAGGATGAAGAAGACCACGAACTGCGCAAACAAAGTTGCATTTAAGTTCACGGTGTTTTCCTTCTCAGAATAACGAGAGCCGAACCTCGCGGTCCGGCATGAGAGACGGTGTGTCGGTCGGGATTAGCCGGCGACGAACGGGTTTGCGAAGGCGAACAGCATCGCGATACCAACACCGATCAGGAACGCAGCGTCGATCAGACCGGCCAGAACGAACATCTTTGTCTGCAGTTCGTTCATCAGTTCTGGCTGGCGTGCAGAAGCTTCCAGGTACTTACCACCCATGATCGCGATACCGATACAAGCACCGATAGCACCCAAACCAATGATAATGCCGCAAGCAAGAGCAACGAAAGCAACGTTAGTCATGACAACTCCTTAAATTGAAAAATGAAAAATTGAAAAAACCAAAAACTAAGAATCGATCAGTGGCCCTGATGTGCCTGGCCAATGTAGATCAAGGTCAACATCATGAAAATGAAGCCCTGGAGCAACACGATCAGAATGTGGAAGATCGCCCAGATGGTGCCCGCGAATACATGGCCCAGGAAAGCGAATGCACCACCCAAGGACAACGCAGCAGCGCCACCCAGCAAAGCGATCAGCATGAACACCAATTCGCCCGCATACATGTTGCCGAACAGTCGCATGCCCAGGGACACGGTTTTCGCGGCAAATTCAATCAGGTTCAACACAAAGTTTGGAATCCACAGCAGGGGATTGGCACCGAATGGTGCACAGAACAGCTCATGCACAAAGCCGCCCGCACCCTTGATTTTCACAGAGTAATAGAGCATCAGCACCAGCACACCCAGAGACATGCCCAGCGCACCGTTCAGGTCAGCTGTTGCGACCACGCGCATGTAGGGATCGCCAGGGCTGGCAGCCAGGCCGAGGTTGTACAGCAGATGGCCCCAGGCCATGGGAATCAGGTCAACAGGCACCAAGTCAAAGGTGTTCATCACCACGATCCACAGGAACACGGTCAACGCCAGTGGGGCGATAAAGGTGCGGTCGCCGTGAACGATGGACTTGGACTGGTTTTCAACCATTTCAACCAGCATTTCGATCAGGCCCTGGAATCGGCCGGGAACGCCTGATGTGGCCCTGGAGGCCGCCTTGCTCAGCATGAAAACCACGATGAGGCCGGACAGGATGGAGAAAAACATCGTGTCCAGGTTGATCACTGAGAAATCGACGATAAATTTCTGCTTATCGGTTGCGAAATGCTGCAAGTGATGGACGATGTACTCTGAGGGGGTTAGCCCATTCGGTGAAGATGCCATACTTATCTCAAGAAAAATGCCAAAAAATAGCTTTTGAGGGTGACGACCGCCGTGAGGATCAGGGACCACCAAACAATGTTCGGATCAACCTGGCTCGCTGCAAACATGATCGCGATTGTTGCGCCAACCTTCAGAAATTCTCCTGTCAAAAACACGAAGGTGCCACCCAGGGGCGTTTTGCTTCCCAGAGCCAGGCGTGCTGCGAACAGGGTGCTGGGCAGGGTGACCGCCACAAAGCCCCAGACGGCAGATTTCGCATGAACCGGTGACACCAGCAGCATCAGCAGGCAGACAATTATTCCCACGGCCCATTGGAGCCCGACTATTTTCCACATGATTGCTGCGCTGCCACATTTCACCTATGCAGGGTAAGTATATTCCGCAGGGTGCACGTGTTTTTGACAAACCGCCAGATTATAGGGGTTTGTACCTCCCCTCGTCAAACGGTAACGGTTTATTTTTCGAATCAGTTTCAAAGGGATTTTTAAAGCTCTTCCCTCGGAAAGCCGATGCGTGACAACACCCCGTCCAGTTCATCCAGGCTATTGAAACGGATGGTCACACTGCCCTTTCCGTTCGAGTTGGCTTTCAGTTGAACAGCACTGGCCAGCCAGTCCGCCAAGCCTTCCTCAAGCCGCCTGACATCCGCATTCTGCCTGGGTTTCAGCACTTGGCGGTCATTCTGGCTGGACCAGTCGTTCACCAGTTTTTCAGTTTCACGCACCGACAGCCGCTTGTTGACCACTTCATTGGCACATGCGATCTGTTCAGCTGCAGTCAGGGCCAGCAAGGCACGGGCATGTCCCATTTCAATATCACCAGCCAGCAACATGGTTTGTACCGGCTCCGCCAGATTCAACAGCCGCAACATATTGCTTGTTGCACTGCGGGAACGACCAATCGCCCGGGCCGCATCCTCATGGGTCAGGTTAAATTCCCGCACCAGCCTTTGCACCCCCTGGGCCTCTTCCAGTGGGTTCAGGTCCTCGCGTTGAATGTTCTCGATCAAGGCCATGGCAAGGGCTGATTCATCAGGCACAGCCCGAACCAGCACGGGAACCTCTTCAAGGCCTGCCAGCTTCGATGCACGGAAGCGGCGTTCCCCGGCGATAATTTCGTATCTCCCGGAACCGATGGGTCGAACCAGGATGGGTTGCATGATGCCCTGGCTCTTGATGGACTCGGCCAGTTCCATCAGGGAGGTTTCATCCATGCGGGAGCGTGGCTGGTATTTCCCGGCCTGTAACTTGCCCAGTGGCAAGGTCATGACCTGCTCACCCATGTCTTTGTTGCCGTCATCGCCCGAGGGGCCCAATAGCGCTTCAAGACCCCTTCCTAGGCCCTTGGTCCGTTTGATTGCGTTCATTTGTTTGTCTGTGGATTTCAGTTCAGGCAGCAACTGGCAAGCCAAGTCGGCTTACCATTTCATTTGCAAAGTCCAGGTAGGCTTTGGCTCCCTTGCTGGATTTGTCGAACAGCACACCGGGAATGCCATAGCTGGGTGCTTCAGCAAGGCGCACGTTCCGCGGAATGATGGTCTTGAACACTTTCGAGCCAAAATGTTTTTCCAGCTGGGCAGACACTTGCTGGGCCAGGGTCATGCGTGGATCGTACATCACCCGCAAAAGCCCGATGATGGTCAGGTCCGGGTTGAGGTTCTTGCAAACCTGCTTGATGGTGTTCACCAGGTCACTCAAACCTTCCAGAGCGTAGTACTCGCACTGCATGGGAATCACCACGCCGTTGGCACAACACAGTGCATTCAGGGTCAGCAGGGACAAGGCGGGCGGGCAGTCGATCAGAATGAAATCATATTGGTCATCCACCTCATTGATGGCTTCCCGCAACTTGATTTCACGGTTTTCGAATTCAACCATTTCAACTTCTGCACCGGCCAACTCGCGGTTTGCAGCCAGCACATCGAACTCGCCCTCCGCCCGAACGGTAGCCTCGGCCACACCAGCCATGCCGACCAGCACCTGGTACACCGTGTGTTTCACGCTACGCTTGTCAATGCCGCAACCCATGGTGGCATTGCCCTGCGGGTCCAGATCAACAAGCAATACCCGCTGCCCGGCCATGGCCAGACCGGCTGCAAGATTGACTGCAGTGGTGGTTTTTCCCACGCCACCTTTCTGGTTGGCAATGCAGAACACTTTCGCCATCATTGAATCCCGTGAATGAATACCTGGATTTTATCGTTTAATCAGGAACAAGTGCCTTTCTTCTTCAAGGAAAGGCACTTGTATTGGATGGATGGCCTGGATTTTCCAACCTGGGGGCACCTCGGAATCCACCTCGAGGCGACCTTTCAGAGCGGCAAAGCAGCCGCCTTCAGCCAACAAGTGACCACTCAGTTCAATGAAATTGCCCAGGCTTGAAAAGGCACGAGAACAAATCAGGTCAAAAGGCTTTTCGCAGCCATGCGCCTCAACACGCCCGTGCACGGCACTCGCATTTTTCAGACCCAGGCCAGCGATGGCCTGTTGCATGAACGCCGCTTTTTTCTGCACGGTGTCAATCAGGGTGACACGCCATCCAGGTTTCGCTATCGCCCATACAATTCCAGGCAAACCCGCACCGGCACCCACATCCAGCACCTTTACCTCAGACTCCCCCTGCACCGCCTCTGCAGACAGCGGAAGGGCTGCAAGTGAGTCCAGCAGGTGGTGGGTAATCAGTTCATGATTGCTGCGAATAGCGGTCAGGTTATAAACCTGGTTCCATTTCTGAATCAACAGACCATACCTGAAAAGCTGGTCACACTGCTGTGCATCAAGCTGAAGCGGCAAGCGAGCGAGGCCTTCCATCAGAAGTTGCTGGTCCTGCGGTCCGAGTGCTTCAGGCTTCAGCTTACGGTGAGTCGCACTCAAGCTGGTTGCTCCGCTGAATCGCCTGCTGCCGCGATGGTGTTCTGTCGAGCCAGAAGATCCCGCTTTTTCAAGTGAACCATCAACAATGAAATTGCTGCAGGCGTAATACCTTGGATCCTGCTGGCCTGGCCAATTGTCTCCGGCTTGTGCTTGTTCAGTTTCTGCTGAACTTCCTTGCTGAGTCCATTGACATTTCCATAATCGAAATCCGTGGGCAAACGAATGGCCTCATTTCCAGCGCTTCGCTCTACTTCCGCCTGTTGCCGCAGCACATATCCAGCGTATTTCACTTCAATTTCAAGCTGGGAAATTAAATCAATGTTGCCAAGTGGGGTGGACATGGCAGGTTCACCATCATCCTTTCGCAGAGTACTCAGTGCCTGATAGGAAACATCCGGGCGCTTCAGCAAATCATACAGGTTGTACTCCCGGTCAATCGCCTTCTGCAGAACCCGCTCAGCCTCCAGTTGCGACACGATTTTCGGATTGATCCACGTGGAACGCAGGCGCTGCTTTTCCAGTTCGACAGCCTCCCTTTTCTCGGAGAAAGCCT
>DASUDJ010000132.1:0-5170 GCA_036275635.1 Limnobacter sp.
CGAATCCTGTCGCCCCTAACCGGAGTGATGAGTCGGCTGATTTCTTCTACCCCGGCTCACTTGACTGTTACCCATGGGTCCAGACCTGAATTGGGCCCTGTGTCCAGCACTGCAAACCATGCGGCTGCGCGAACAGGCATGGCAGGATCGGTTGATGGGAACATGTGCAGCAGCCACCAGGCTTCCTCATTCACTTCAGAATCCACCTCTCAACATGAATCCAGTTTCATGGACCATGCCAAGCGGTACAGGATGATCCATTATCAGGCGGCAATCCAGGTGATTGAGGAATTGCGGATGCAGATGGCACCCGCATCTAGCGAGGACCTTGGAAAGCTTCCTGCGATGTTGAAACACGCCAGTGGCGAGTTGGACTTGGGCACAACAGACAGCATGTCGGTTGACTACAAGCTACTTAAACAGAGGATGGGCGGCAGGCACAGACAAAGTCCAATCATGAAAATGATCCGTGAATTCAGGCAGGAGCAAACTGCATTCATCAAGGCCGGGAAGCACAATACAAATCTTCCCGAAACAACCCGCCAGCTTCACATTCGAACCGCACTGGCCAGCTTCATTCACGGCAAGCTGCGCAGTCTGAAGTTGCCGGGGGCAAACCTGGACATCGAAGCGATCGACAGGAAAATATTCCAGCGTTATGTGGACATTCTCCAGTCGGGTGAATGGAACAATATCCGGAATACACAAACCCTTCATTTCGAAGGTCCCACTGGTGAGCCGCTCCGGATCGAGTTTCAGACCGACATGACACCTGCCAGGAACATGGACCATGCACTTTCAAAAAGATATGAGGCGCACGGTGTGAATGGCATTTGCAGCTACGCCACCCGGGAAAATCGCCATGCCGTAAATCTTTGGAGAACGGAGTTTCGACCTGTGCAAGCAAGTGCGCCTGACTCAGGTTTCAGGTTTTCTGGCCTGAGGCACGGCGTACATGATGCCTATGGCATTGGCGATGCGCATGAGCGCATGCGGGCCAATGATGGCCGCGTGAAGGAATTCATACATGCTGCTGTACTTGAACACCTTGGCAGACAGGGCCTGCACCCAAGCCAGCTTGATAAACAAGAAACATTGAATATTGATGTGGTGTCAGTGAACCTGTTGACCCCCCTGGCCAATGAAAAACAGATGTTGATTCATCAGCAGGCTGCGCTGAAAAGAGCGAACGGAAAAATTGTTGAAGTTGAAATGGCTGACGACAAGGGCAACATCTTTACCTTGAAGGTGAAACCGAGAATTCTTTACTTCAACACACCCGTAAACTCGCTGGCATTGAGCGGAGCAGGAAACCTTCTTGGCATATGGCGAATTGCAGATGCCGTCAACAGCAAGGCACTCAGGGAATTGCTTGGCTCTATCGAAGAGCAGAACACGGCAGGAGGAATGGCGGCTGAGCGGATACGGCAGTTGGAAAAAGAACTTGCCAGCCTGCCCTCCGACAACCCTCGAGATGTTGCCAAGCGCACACACATTTCCAGAAAAATCACCTTGATACAGCAGTTGTGTGCCCAGATAAAAAACATTTACCGCGAGAAAGGCCACCATCGGGTTCAAAACGAGCCTTACAAATTGCCAACCAGGTTACTGGCACTGGCCAACGAAATAGGCGCAACGCCAGCTTTCAACTGCAAGAGCGGTAAAGACAGGACTGGTCAATTGAATGTTGAAATCCGTGATCTGTATGCGCACCTCAATGCTGAAAATGGTCAGTTGCGCAGGGTGAATCAGAAACGCGAGGGCCTTGCCCAGGAAAACTATCAACAGCTTTTTATTGGCGGTGGTGATCGGGAAATTCAAACAATCAATACAGGTGCACCGGGCAGCAAATCCCAATTGTCTTACTACAATGATTTGATGAACATAAAGCCCAAGAGCATTGATGAAATCAAGGGTTTGTCGAAGTGGGTCGGAACCTGAGTACTTCAAAGCGAAAAACCCGCAGCACTTTCGCACTGCGGGTTTTCTTGAAACAGATCAAACCAGGTTGATCAGTTCTTGGACTGGTCAACCAGCTTGTTCTTGCTGATCCAGGGCATCATGGCGCGCAGTTGTGCACCCACGATTTCGATTGGATGCTGTGCATTCAAGCGGCGACGGGCTGTCATTTCTGGATAGTTGGTCTTGCCTTCCAGGATGAAGCGCTTGGCGTACTCACCATTCTGGATGTTGGTCAGGCATTCCTTCATGGCTGCACGGGCCTGGTCAGCAATTACGCGCTGGCCTGTCACATACTCGCCATATTCCGCATTGTTGGAAATGGAGTAGTTCATGTTGGCAATGCCGCCTTCGTACATAAGGTCCACGATCAGCTTCAGCTCGTGCAGGCACTCGAAGTAAGCCATTTCAGGTGCATAGCCAGCTTCTACCAGGGTTTCGAAACCGGCTTTCACCAGTTCAACTGCACCGCCACACAGAACTGCCTGCTCACCGAACAGGTCGGTTTCCGTTTCTTCGCGGAAGTTGGTCTCAATCACGCCGCCTTTTGTGCCACCATTTGCGGCTGCATAGGCCAAAGCGATGTCGTGGGCATTGCCGGTTGTGTCCTGGTAAATCGCGATCAAGGATGGAACGCCGCCGCCCTTCAGGTATTCGGAACGCACGGTGTGGCCTGGGCCCTTGGGAGCGATCATGATCACATCAATGTCAGCACGTGGAACAACCTGGTTGTAGTGCACGTTGAAACCGTGAGCAAATGCCAGTGCAGCGCCGGCCTTGATATTGGGTGCCACCTCGCGGTTGTATACCTCGGGAATGTTCTCGTCAGGCAGCAGGATCATGACCACGTCGGCTTCTTTCACCGCATCAGCCACTTCCTTCACTTTCAGGCCAGCGCCTTCAGCCTTGGACCAGGACGCACCGCCCTTGCGCAGGCCGACAGTCACATCCACGCCGGAATCGCGCAGGTTCTGTGCATGGGCATGACCCTGTGAGCCGTAACCGATGATGGAAACTTTCTTTTTCTGGATCAGGGACAGATCCGCGTCTTTGTCGTAAAAAACTTTCATGTCATTTTCCTTTTATATCAGGTATTTAAATTCATCTTCCGGGCTGATTGGCCAGGTCGCTCGACCCAGCCAAACCCGATTGTTCAGACGCGCAGGATACGTTCCCCACGACCGATGCCGGAACTGCCCGTGCGCACGGTTTCCAGGATGGCGGTGCGGTCGATTGCTTCCAGAAATGCATCCAGCTTGGACTTGTTGCCAGTCAGCTCGATGGTGTAGCTTTTTTCGGTGACGTCAATGATGCGTCCACGGAAAATATCCGCAGTGCGCTTCAATTCCTCACGCTCTTTGCCGACTGCGCGCAATTTTACCAGCATCAACTCGCGTTCAATGTGGGCACCATCGCTTAAATCCACCACTTTTACCACTTCAATCAAGCGGTTAAGGTGCTTGGTGATCTGTTCAATTACGTCATCGGAGCCCGCTGTCACAATGGTCATGCGTGACAGGGTTTCGTCTTCAGTGGGTGCAACAGTCAGTGTTTCGATGTTGTAGCCACGGGCTGAAAACAGGCCCACCACGCGTGACAACGCACCGGGTTCGTTCTCAAGGAGAACGGAAATAATGTGTCTCATATCCTCGATCTCCAGTTCTTACAGTTCTTCCGAACCCAGCAGCATTTCAGACAGGCCCTTGCCGGCCTTCACCATGGGCCACACGTTTTCGGTGCGGTCGGTGATGAAGTCCATGAACACCAGGCGGTCCTTGTACTTGCCAAAGGCCTCGCGCAGTGCAGGCTCAACATCGCTTGGCTTGGTGATCTGCATGCCGATGTGACCATAGGCTTCCACCAGCTTCACAAAGTCAGGCAGCGCATCCATGTAGCTTTCGGAGTAGCGTGAGCCGTAGTCCAGTTGCTGCCACTGGCGAACCATGCCGAGGTAGCGGTTGTTCAGGTTCACGATTTTCGGTGTGAAGTGGTACTGGAAACAGGTGGACAGTTCCTGGATGTTCATCTGGATGGACGCTTCGCCAGTGATACAGGCGATTTGGGCATCCGGGTTGGCCATCTGGACGCCCATGGCGTAAGGCAGGCCCACACCCATGGTGCCCAGGCCACCGGAATTGATCCAGCGACGTGGCTTGTTGAACTTGTAGTACTGGGCAGCCCACATCTGGTGCTGGCCTACATCGGATGTGATGAAGGCGTCGCCGTTGGTGACTTCGCACAGGGTTTCCACCACGAATTGCGGCTTGATCAGTTCATTCGACTTGGCATAGTCCAGGCACTTGCGGCCGCGCCACTTCTCAACCTGCTCCCACCAGCCCTGCAACTTGCCCTGGTCAACCCGCTTGCCGCTTTCTTCAAGCAACTGGATCAGGTCGACCAGCACGTCCTTGATGTTGCCGACAATAGGCACATCCACTTTCACGCGCTTGGAAATGGAGGATGGGTCAATGTCGATGTGGATGATCTTGCGGGGAATGGATGCGAAATCTTTCGGGTTGCCGATCACGCGGTCGTCAAAGCGGGCACCCACGGCAATCAGCACGTCACAGTTCTGCATGGCCAGGTTGGCTTCATAAGTGCCATGCATGCCAGGCATGCCCACGAACTTCTTGTCAGTGGCCTTGAATGCGCCAAGGCCCATCAGGGTGTTGGTGCAGGGTGCGCCCACCCATTCGACCAGGCGGGTCAGTTCTGCAGAGGCATCACCCAGGATAACACCACCGCCGGAATAGATCATGGGCCGTTCGGCCTCGAGAATCATCTGCACGGCCTTCTTGATCTGCCCCTGGTGGCCTTTTACCACCGGGTTGTACGAGCGCATTTTCACAGGCTCGGAATAATCAAAGGTGGTTTTGTGGATGGTGATGTCTTTGGGGATATCGACCAGCACGGGGCCAGGACGGCCAGTGCGTGCGATGTAGAACGCTTCTTTCATGACGCGTGCCAGGTCTTTCACATCCTTCACGAGGAAGTTGTGCTTGACGCAGGGACGTGTGATGCCCACGGTGTCGCATTCCTGGAATGCATCCTGACCGATTGCGTGCGTGGGCACCTGGCCAGATAGAATCACCATGGGAATTGAATCCATGTAGGCCGTGGCAATACCGGTCACCGCATTGGTCAGACCCGGGCCTGACGTGACCAGGCAAACGCCTACCTTGTTGCTGGAACGTGAATAGGCATCGGCAGC
>DASUDJ010000133.1:0-4645 GCA_036275635.1 Limnobacter sp.
TTCCGCAACATGCCAAGCCCGGGCCCGGGCGTTGCCCTGGTAGACACTTCCGCAGATGGCCAGCAGGTGAGGAATGCCTTGCCGAAGCAGGATCTCGGAAGATTGCCTGGCCTGCTGGACCTGCTGTCCAAGGTGGTTTAGCGGCCTGAAGCCAACGGGCGTACTTTCTGTTCTGGCAACTGCAGGCTGGCCACCGTCAGGTTGCCTACCCTGTTCAGGTTCAGTTGCATGTGGTGCCGGGAAGCAATCCGCTCTGCGGTGGCCAGGCCAATGCCTTCACCTTCGAATTCATCATAGCCGTGCATGCGGTGAAACAACTGGAATTTCTGTGCCTGGTGCAAGTCGGAAAAACCAACGCCGTTGTCCACGATTTCCAGGTTGTCGGGTCCTGCCTGCCGGATCACAACCCGGGGTGATTCCACTGGTTTGGAAAACTTCACGGCATTGTCGATCAGTTCCCTGAAGGCACGCGCCATCAGGTTCCTGTCCATCCGCCATTGTCCCTGCACATGGATTTCGATGGGAACAGGGGAAAAATCAAAATGTTCATTCACCACCTGCACCAGCACTTCATTCAGGTCGTGTGACTGGATGTTCATCGGGCAAACGCCCAGTCGCAGGTATTCAATCAGCGCATCCAGCAACACGCCCATGCGCTGGCCGTTGCGGCGTATTTCCTCCAGTGATTTGCTGGCTTCTGGCGGTACGTTGCTGCCCAGGTCGTCTGCCAGAAAAAATGAATAGGCATCAATTGCGCGAAGGGGGGCGCGGAAGTCATGTGCAATCGTGCCAGACAGCCAGTTCAACTGGTTCAGCAGATCGCTGTTTTCCTTCAGTTGCCGCTGGGTTTCGAAATCCACGCTGTCGCTGAGTTGCCCCAGGGTCTCGGTCACCGTGTCCAGCTCCACCTGCTTGAGCGCAAGCAGGCGCTCACCAGCCAGCCTTGTTTCATTCAGTTGCTCGCTGCTGCGCGCTTCCTGGCGCCTCAACTCTCCGCGCAGCTGGATCACCAGGGCCTCCAGTGCCTGCTGCTTGTCATGCATATCCTGCAGTTCCTGCTGCTGGCTGCGAAGCTGCTCTGGCGTCAGCCACACCTGGCCGGTCAGGAAAGACAGCAGTTTCAGCAACAGTTGAAGCACGGCTGTGTGTCAGTTCGAGCGGATGGTGGAGACTTGCGAGGTGGGCGCTTGCTGTGAAGGCTTGCCGATGCTGTCGGAATAGGCACGGTAGGCCTTCCCGGCCGACTCGGCACGATAGGCTTCCACTTCGCCGCGGTTGATTCCCTCTGCCTGTTCTTTCAGCCAGGTGCGGGTGCTGAGGCCTGTTTCCGCGTCCGTGGTGCCTTCAAGGCCCTGCCTTGCGGCAGGTGGCTGGCTTGATCCGGACTGACTGGCGTCCTGGGCAATTGCAGGCAGGACACTGGCAGCCAGCATGCCGCAGGCCAGCAGGTGTTGAATTGTTTTCATTGTGCACTTCCCCTGGCGTCAAAACGCCGCTTGATCGTGTTGGCCTGTGCCATCACCTGGTTTCTTGTCTTGTCTGACCACTTCAGGCGGTCTGCAATGTCCATGGCCATGTTGAAGTCGTCAAACACCAGGCCCCACAGGGCCAGGTTGGCCATCACCTTCGAGTCGCCGCTGGCCAGCTGGTTCGCCTTCATCAGCGTGTTGTAGGCGGGCTCTTTCTGGCCGTCCAGCAGGTAAACCAGCCCCAGGTCGGAATAGGCATTGATGTTCAGCGGGTCAATCTGGACTGATTTTTCAAGGCGGGTGGTGGCGGTTTTCAGGTCGCCTTTTTCAATGGCCACCTTGCCCAGTCCGTACCAGATTGCGCCATTCTTCTGCGGGCCTTGTTGCCCCTGGCTGGACAGCAAGGACTTGTAAACCACTTCCGCCTGGTCGAGCTGGTTGGTCTTGCGGAGGGCATCTGCCCTCAGTTGGCGGGCTGGTCGATCCGCACCCCATTTCTGGTCGTAGGCGTCCAGGTGTGCAAGCGCTGCATAGGCATTGTCCTGGTCGATCATGGTCTGCACCAGTTTCAGGTGCAGGTTCTTTTCCCGTTCAGCCCTGGCTTTTCTGCCTTGCTCGTCTTCGCGCTCAACCTCCTTGCGCTCGGCCTGCAGCAGTGCGTCCTGTCCGGGTGTCGTGGCTATTGTTGCGGGAAGAACCTGTTGTGCAGCCACCGGTTCTGCATTCTGGGGCGCACGCTGCTGGACTGCGCAGGCTGCAAGCAGCAGGGGCAGGGCAGCCAGCAAGGCATGTCCTTGAAACCATTTTGCGCGGTTGTCAATGCTGGCATTCAGTCGAAACATTCAGTATCAGCCCCCAACCCTTTCAAATGCACGGATGATTGAAATGATACCGGGGCCGCCTGTCATGATCAGCAGGGCAGGCAGCATGGTGATGACCATTACTCCGGTAATTTTCACAGTCAGTTTACCCATGATTTCCTTGGAGTTCGCCCTTTCCTTTTCAACCAGGCGGTCTGAGAACTGTTTCAGGGGCTCCTGTACCGCACCGCCAAATTTTTCAATCTGGCCCAGTACCTGCACGAATGATTTGAATTCATCACTGGAATACACCGAGCTCATTTTCCTGAGCACCGTGCTCCAGGGCACACCGGACTTCACCTGCGGGCTGGCCCGGTGAAGCATGCGCCCCGTGATCGGAACCAGGTCCCGCAACTGGGTTGCCATGATCTCAATGGATTGATCCACGCTGAGCCCTACACCCTGCAACAGCCGCATCACATCCACCACGGCTACCAGTTCCCGCTCGAAGGCAGCCTCGCGGCCTTCCCCGATGGTTTTCAGTATCCACTTCGGTGCCATGAAGCCGATGCCGGTCACGGCAATGATCTGTATCATCGCGATCGCGCCGGAGCCACCTTCCCGGTTGAGAAACAGGCCCAGGCCAAGCCCGGCCAGGGCAAGCACAATCCGCAGCAGCACAAACCGGTTCAGGTCTTCATCCCGGCCGAAGCCGGCGCGCCCCAGCAGGTTGCGGTCTTCATCCTCGATGAAATAGGAAAACGCCTTGGTCTGGCTGAACTGCAGGCCCAGTTTGTCGATTCGGTTGGTCAGCGCACTGGTTGGGACCTGGTTCCTGATCAGTGCTGCGCTTTGTACCCTGCGCCTCTCCTCGATGAACTCATCAATCCGCTGAAGTGCCTTTTCCTTCCGGCGGGCCTGTGTCAGCAGGCTGATGGCCAGCCCCAGGAAGCCCAGGCCCAGCAGGAAGATGCCAACAGCCAGCAGTGTGTTCATGTCCATGTGGCGTTTCCTAGATGCTCTTGACCATGCGGTAGATGATGGCTGCGCCGAAAACCTGCAGTATGCCGGCCACAAACAGCAGGGTGCGGCCGGTGTCGTCATTCCACATCGTGCCCAGGTAGGCAGGGTTCAGCGTCAGGATGATGCCAGCCAGCGCGGGTGTCAGGCAGCACATGAAAATTGCGGACATGCGGGCCTCGGATGAAAGGGCCAGCATTTCCTGGTGGTGCTGTTCGCGGTCGCGCAAATACTGCCCGAGGCGGCCCAGCAGGATATCGCTTTTGCCCCCATAGTTCAGCGCCAGGGTCACCACCGAGGCAATCAGCTTGAACTCGGTCAGGCCATACACCCGCGACAGGCGATGCAGCGCCTCGTCCAGCTCCAGCCCGGCGTACTGCATCTGCACCGCAAGGCTGAGTGCATCCTTCAGGGGTTGCTCCGCATTTTCAAGTGCAGTGTTGAAAGACACCGTCAGGCTGTATCCCACTGCGCTGACACGCACCACGCCATCAAGGAAATTCGGAAGCTGACTGAGCATCTGCAGGCGCCGCTTGCGTTGCCGGTACAGTACATAGGCGGCAATGCCCAGCAGGGCCAGTGTAATTGCACCGCCTGCACTGGCGGGGCCGCGGAACACATAGGCTGCCAGGGCCGGAACCAGTATCACCAGGCCCATGCGGATACCCAGTTCACGGTTGATGGTCAGTCCGGCTGAAATCAGGCTGTCGGTCAGCCACTGCGGAATGTATTTCTTGCGCAGTGGGTCTTTTTCCAGCGCCAATGGGTCGCGGGACTTGCTGAGTGCCACCTCCAGGCGGCTTTCTGCCACTTTCCGCTGGTGTTCCTCTGCTCCCCTGCTCAGCAACAGCAGGGCCAGGGAAATGAACAGCAGCGCAGCAGCAATCAGTCCGAAAGTCATGTCAGGCGGATGTGGGAAATTTTCGGGTTCTTGGGGTAGGGCACCACCGGCACCCAGTTGTCCAGTTCCTGGCCGTCCGGTCCCAGTCGGCTTTCATGCCGGTACAAATCCTGCAGCAGGATGTTGTCATCCACGATGCCAGCCACCTCGGTGATGCTGTAGATGCGGCGCTTTCCGGAAGGCAGGCGGATGATCTGCACGATCAGGTCGAGTGCGGAGGCAATCTGCCGGCGCAGGCTCATTTCATTGCCGGTGAAGCCTGCAAAACCCGAGAGCATTTCAAGCCGGTGCAGGCAGTCGCGCGGGGTAGAGGCATGAATGGTGCCCATGGACCCGTCGTGGCCTGTGCTCATGGCCTGCAGCATGTCCAGCACCTCGGCGCCCCGAACTTCACCCACTACCACGCGGTCGGGTCGCATCCGCAGGCTGTTCTTGACCAAGTCCCGAATGGATAT
>DASUDJ010000134.1:0-6129 GCA_036275635.1 Limnobacter sp.
GCACGTCCTTGAAGCCCAGCTTTGCCTTCTGGCCCAGCGGTTTTCCGTCCGCACCCAGTACCTCCACCACCAGGTCGCCTTGTGGCATGGACACCGCGCCACTGCTCAGGCCCTGGCGCAACTGATTGTGGTCTTTTTCAGGAATGCCAAAGTTCAAATACACCTGGTCCACCTGGGTCACCGTGGTCAGCAATTCCGCAGGGCCAGGCACAAAACTGCCTTCCGAGAAGCGTGACCGGCTGACATAGCCATTCACGGGCGATTCCACCCTGGCATACTCCAGGTTCAGGCGAGCCGTGCGCACGGCAGCACCGGCCACCTGCACATCTGCCTTGGCCACCTCAAAAGCGGACTGGGCGGCATCCAGTTCTGATTGCGACACTGCCCTGCTTTCAGCCAGGGGCGTTACCCGCTTGTAATCCCGTTCAGCTTGCGCCAGGCGCACCTTCGCCGCATTTTCATCTGCCAGGGCGCGGGCCAGGGCGGTTTGGTAGGGGGCATTGTCCAGGCTGTACAGCGACTGACCCTTTTTCACCCGCCCCCCTTCTTCAAACAGGCGGCGCTCGATAATGCCTGCCACCCGCGCGCGTATTTCCACTTCTTTCAAACCGGCAATCTGCGCAGGGTATTCAAAGGTCAGTTCCAGCGGCTCCGCCTTCACTTCCACCACGGGTACGGGCGCAGCCTGCCCTGCGCCAGGGCCGTCCGGAGCCTGGGCATCCGCCCCCTGGCCGCAACCCAGCAGCAACATGCTGGAAATCACCGTCACAGCCAGGGCGGGCCAGAAAGTGGTGCCGGCAAACGCCCTGCTGTAGGGGGAAGCTGAATTGGGTATTGATTTCAACAAGTTGCTATGCATAATTGGCCTGCGCTTTTGCGTCGCCGACAAAATATTCGGCTTGATTTAATGAACAGAAAGTCAGATAATACATACATACATGAGTGTATGTAAATAAATTTTTCAATTCTGTAAAGGCGATTGTGGTAAGAAAAACCAAGGAAGAAGCGCAGGAGACCCGCAACCTGATCCTGGATACTGCGGAAGCCGTGTTTTCAGAAAAAGGCGTATCCCGCACCACGTTGAATGACATTGCCAAGGCCGCTGGCCTTACCCGTGGTGCCATCTACTGGCACTTCAAGAACAAGGCCGACCTGTTCGATGCCATGTTACAACGCGTCATTTTGCCGATGGATGAATTTATTGCGACAAGCGATTCCGCCCTTCAGCAACAGCCGCTGGCCTTGCTGCGCGATCGCTCCATGCACGTGGTGCGGCACCTGGCCGAGAACCCGCGTACCCAGCGGGTATTCGACATCGTGATGCACAAAACCGAAATGGTGGATGACATGTTGCCAATGCGCGACAGGCATCTTGAAACCATACAGGGTTGCCTGCAGAAAATCGAAGTGGACTTTCGGACTGCTGTAGAAAAGGGCGACCTTCCGCCCACGGTAAATCCGCGCCAGGCAGCAATCGGCCTGCACTCATTGATTGACGGGCTGTTCGGCAACTATGTACTCAGCCCTCACCTGTTCAACTTGATGGAACAGGCCGAATTCACCATTTCAAACTACCTGAACGGACTCAGTCGCCCGGCCTCATGAACCGGGCTTCATCAAACCCACTGCACTCACACCCTGCCGGTGACCGGAATTCCAGCCCCGTTGATGTCGCGGGCTGCATCCGACAGCAAAAATGCAATCACGCCCGCCAGTGAGTCAGGTGCAACCCAGTCTAACGGGTCTGCATCCGGCATGGCTTCACGGTTGGAAGGTGTGTCCAGGATACTGGGCAACACTGCATTGGCCCGAATACCCAGGTGCTTGTTTTCGGCAGCCAGGGCTTCTGTCAGGCGCAACACACCCGATTTGGCTGCAGCATAAGCACCCATGCCCTCGGCAGCTTTTGCTGCAGCCGCTGCGCCCACATTCACAATCACGCCGCTTTGCTGGTCCTGGAACTGCGGCAATATGGCCTGGCACATGTTCACTGCGGTTTGTACATTCATGGCATATTGGGAATTCCAGGTGTCCAGGCTGCTTTCCGCCTGGCGCTCCCAGGCAAAACCGCCCGCAATATTCACCACTGCATCAATCTGCCCGAAATATTCCCATGCCTGGTTCACCACTTCCTGTGCATGCTCTGGCAAGGTCAAATCCACATTGCCGATGGATACCGCATCACTCTCACCATCCCATTCAGGCTGATGGGTATCAATCAGCAGTAGCCGATAACCCAGGCTGCCAAGGTGTACCGCCACTGCCTGCCCCAGGTTGCCTGCTGCACCAGTAATGATGGCGACCGGACTGTTGTTCATCAAAATCGACTCCTGCATGTAAAAAACCTGTATTTGGATATTCTGACACGAGCCGGGCCCCGCCTTTGACCTACCCCATTCGATTGCCCCCTTTGCGGGCAATGCATTCAGGCAATCCTGTACAGACCAAAACACGCCGTTACCCCGTCATGTCATTCATCGGGGCAAAACATGTGGAACGGTTTGTTTTTCGGGTTGATGAGCCTGTTCTCACCCCAGGCCAGCCTGCCCGACCTGGTCACCGTCGAGAGCCACATCCAGCAATTCGCACAGTTATACAGAATCGACGCGGGTCGAATCCAGCTGCGGAAAAGTGTGCTGAACAACCCCTCCCCCTTCCTGACCCACAGTGGCATCAAGACCTGCACCGTGCACATCAATCATCATTCAGATGCAAAAAGGGTGTGGTCCCATTTTTTGAACACTGGGCACGACAGCGCTGAAAATGCACTTCTGGCCTTCACCTCGGCCCATGAACTGACCCACTGCCTGCTGTCAGAGCCTGGCAGGCGTCCTGCTGCCCGCAAGGCACTGGAAAACCACCTGGGCTACTCATTCAGGAACAACACGCATTTTGAAGAAACCCTGGCCGACCTGGTGGGCCTGGCTTATGTGCAAAAAACCCTGCCTGCGGATTTTGGCTGGGTTCTCGATCGGCTGAAAACCATCCGCACGGATTTCTCCAGCCGCGACCCAGACCATGACAGCAGCTCCGCCCTGCAAGCGCAATCATTGGAACTGGTGGATCGCCTGTTCAGTTTGGATCATCCGCTTCGGCTAGCTGAAACATCCACAGCAGAAAAATTTGCCGGGAACTGAAGAACTAAGCGAGATACACCTGAAAAGCATGTTTAAATTCAAACGATCGTTTGAATAATTGAATTGCACTTTTACAGGTGACTATGTTGAACAGTTTCCAGTCGGTTTTCCGTTCCGATCTATTTAAAGGTCAAACCGTGGTGGTCACGGGTGGGGGCTCAGGAATTGGACGGTGTACAGCCCATGAGCTGGCCAGCCTTGGTGCCGACCTTGCATTGATTGGCAGAAAAATCGAAAAACTGGAAGCCGTCAAGGCTGAAATTGAGCAGACCTGCGCTGTGAAAATTTCCATCCACAGTTGCGACATCCGCGAAGAAGAGAAAGTCAAGGAAACAGTGGCTGCCGTGCTTGCAGCCCATGGCAAGATTGACCACCTGATCAACAATGCAGGCGGACAATTTCCATCACCGCTGAACATGATCAGCGCCAAGGGGTTCGAGACGGTGGTGCGAAACAACCTGACTGGCGGTTTTCTGATGGCCCGGGAAGTGTTCAACCAATACATGATGTTACACCTGGGCAAAAAGGACATGTCCATTACCAACATCATCGCCGACATGTGGAATGGCATGCCCGGCATGGGACACTCCGGTGCGGCGCGTGCCGGCATGTTGAACTTCTCGGAAACCGCGGCCAATGAATGGGCGCCCGTGCGCGTGAACGCAGTCGCCCCCGGCTTCATCGCCTCCAGCGGCATGGACACCTATCCCGAACCCATGAAGCAAACCATCATGCAACTGGACAAAACAATTCCCCTGCAACGCCTGGGTCTTGAAGCGGAGGTGTCTGGCGCACTGGTGTTCCTTTGCAGCCCCGCGGCATCCTTCATTTCAGGCTCCTGCATCCGGATTGACGGCGCCGCACCCAATGCCCGCCGCATCTGGCAGGTGGGCACAGGCAAGGCCAATCCCGCCTTCAACAGTTTTCACCTGGGCGGGGTGCCTGAAGTGATACAGCGCAGGGATGCAGAACGGGCAGCCGGCAAGAGGGTGTGAAACGCCCGGCTTGCAAAGGGCGCCATTGACTTGACACGCCAATTCCGGCCCCTCAGAATCAAACAAACGTTTGTTTTAATTGTATTGCCTTCCCCTTAATTCCAACAAATCACCATGCCCATCCTAGAAAGTGCAATCATTCCTGGCTCCAGCCAGTTTGCGGAGAACAAGGCCAATATGGAAAAGGCACTTGGGGAACTGCGGACACTTGAACAGCGCACGCGCGATGCCTCCGCCAAGGCGGCACCCGCATTTGCCAAGCGGGGTCAACTCCTGCCCCGCGAACGTGTTGGACTTCTGCTTGATCCCGGCTCGCCGTTCCTGGAGCTGAGCACACTGGCTGGCTACATGCAGGATGGCCAGAAAGCAGACAAGAGCATACCCGGTGGCGGCATCATTGCCGGGCTTGGCTATGTTGCAAACACGCTTTGCATGGTGGTCGCCAGCGACTCCGGTATCGAGGCAGGTGCGCTGCAGGCCATGGGCATTGAAAAAATGCAACGGGCCCAGGACATTGCACTTGAAAACAAACTGCCCTTCATCAACCTCGGGGAGTCTGCCGGTGCCAACCTGCTGAAATACAAGGTTGAACATTTCGTGCTGGGCGGTGGCAACTTCTACCGCCTCGCCAAACTGAGTGCTGCAGGCCTTCCGGTGATCAATGTTCTGCACGGTTCCTCCACTGCCGGGGGGGCCTACATTCCGGGCCTGAGTGACGTGGTCATCATGGTTCGCGACCGTGCACGCGCCTTTCTCGCCGGGCCTCCCTTGCTGAAGGCAGCCACGGGTGAGATTGCAACTGATGAGGAGTTGGGCGGTGCCGACATGCACTGCTCGGTCTCGGGCCTGGGCGACTACATTGCAGACAATGACCGACATGCAATTGCCCTTGCACGCGAAGTCATGGAGAAAATTGACTGGAACTCCAGCAACAGAAATCCGCTTCCCACGCTGAATGGCGATGCACCTGCGCCGCGATATCCTTCCGAAGAACTGCTGGGTGTCATGCCCGCGGATATCAAGACACCAGTGGACATGCGCGAAGTGATCGCACGCATCGTGGATGACTCCGACTTCCTGGAATTCAAGGCCAATTACGGCTCGGCCACACTGTGCGGTTACGCAAGGCTGATGGGGGTGTCAATCGGCATCATCAGCAACCTGGGCCCGATCGACACGGCCGGGGCCACCAAGGCAACCCACTTCATCCAGAGCTGCTGCCAGACAAAGACCCCCATTCTTTACCTGCAAAACACCACCGGCTACATGGTAGGCAAGGATGCGGAACAGGGCGGCATCATCAAGCATGGTTCAAAAATGATACAGGCTGTCAGCAATGCAAATGTTCCGCAGATCACCCTGCTGTGTGGCGCCAGTTTCGGAGCAGGCAATTACGGAATGTGCGGCAGGGCCTTCGGCCCGCGCTTCGTTTTCTCCTGGCCCAACAGCAAGACAGCGGTGATGGGCGCAGAACAGGCCGCCGGTACAATGGCCACCGTGATGCAGGCCAGTGCTGCCCGCAAGGGAATGGAAGTGCCTGAATTCATGCTGGACAACATGAAAAAGCAGATCATTGACACCTTCGAATCCCAGACCAGCGCCTTCTACACCAGCGGCCTGCTGCTGGATGATGGCGTGATTGATCCACGCGACACCCGCCAGGTACTGGCACTCGCCCTGATGGCTTGCCTGCAGCAGGAACGCAGTGTTCAAACCATGCAGTTCGGCGTGGCACGTCCCTGATCAGTTCTTGACAACCATGCAAAAAGGCACCCCGAAGGGTGCCTTTTTACCTTGCAGGGGGGTCGGAGTCCCCCGCAACACTACAAACCTCAGACGGGCAGGGCTCCTGCCGGCAAAGCACTGGTCAAGGCATCCAGGGGCGAACCAGAGGATGAAATCGGCAATGCCGAGGGGTCCAGCAGGGCTGTCACCATGTCCAGCGGCGTACCAGTTGAAGGAATGCCTGCACCGCCACCACCTGCCGCATCAGCCAA
>DASUDJ010000135.1:0-2952 GCA_036275635.1 Limnobacter sp.
TGAGAGGGTCCAGCCATTTGCGAGAAGATATTTCATGGTACCAGCCTGAGAAAAATCGGCAGAAGTGCTTCCGTTCACAGATGCACTAGCACTGCAACGCCTGCCTCAACCGCGCGAGTTCTTCCCAGGGTTCAATTGTCCAGTGACTGCGGGCCAGGCCTGAAGGTGACGGCAGTACGAAAAGGCGGGTTGTACCAATTGTCTCGGCCTGTAGGCCGTAACCCACCGGGTGCCCAAGAAATTCAAGGCCTGCCCGCTTGCTGGTGAAAGCCAGCAGCCCCGGCTGAAACCGCATTATTTTCTCTTCCAGTGCAACACGGTCGAAATCAGTCTTGGCCAGCGAACTGTCTGCGCCAAAGGTGTTTTTTGCCAGGTCAGTCAGGCCAATGCCGTATTGAAGTACAGATGCATAGTTTCCCGATGCAACCCGGTGCGGCGTCAAACCCACTGCATGCAGGGTAGGCCAGAAGGCATTGCCGGGGTTGGCATAGTAGGCCTTGCGCTGGGCTGACACTGTTCCAGGCGCGGTGCCACAAAACACCAATGCAAGGCCAGGTTGAAGCAGGTCGGGAAGAATGGTCATGGAAAGGTCAGATATTTCATGGACTTGTTGTGTCGGCTAGCCGATATTGCCGGGCATCGGGCTGCCCTACAATTTTCCCATAATTCAAAAGACCGGAGACAGAGATGGGCCGCCCTGCAACAGTGCTGCGAAGCTGGCAGCACCCAACCTATTTTTTCCTTCTGATTGCCGTCCTGTTGCTGGCGGGTTGCCTGGGCAGTGATAACGCGCCCGGTACCGGCGCCTCCCGCCTGCAACCGGAAGAAGCGGGCAACCAGGCCCTGGACCGATTCAATATTGCAAACCAGTGTTTTTCAGTTGCGAATGAAGCAGGCAGCGCCTTTGTTTCGAAAAACGGCAACACCTACGCACTGGGCGATGCCCCTGCTCCATTCTTCTTCAAGCCCAGCAGGCTGGGCCAATACCTGGTGTTTGATGCAGACTCCCGCTTCATGGGTGTTGCAGATTCCAATCCACTGAACCAGGCTGCCCTGCAACAGTTTCTGAGAGGCGGCACGGATTTCCTGTCCGGCCTTGGGGACCTTGTTGAAATAGCGGAACCAGCCAAGCCGCTGAGTGATGGAATCAGGCAGGCAGGGGAATCACTTGGAACTGCTGTTCGGCAACAATCGGAACCCATGTCCAACGACACAAGCCCTTCGGCTCAGCCTGAAGCAGGCTTCCTGACTGCCTGGGAGGTGATGCCCGCAGAGGGTAAAAATGCCTTCCGGCTGAAACAGGTAGTCACTGGCCAGTACCTGTCAGCCAGCAACAATTCACTGGTGCTGGTCAACAGGCAGGAAGAGGCCAGGCCATTCATCCTGAAACCGGCCACGGGCTGCGCGGTGTTTCCCGAAGCGGAACTGAATGCAAGCGGCACCCCTTTCAAGGGCATGACCTCGGCAGGTGAAGTGGCCGGCTGGGTGGACACCCACATCCACATTGGCGGCAGCGAAGCACTGGGCGGCAAACTGGCCCATGGCCGCCCGTTCCACCCTTTTGGAATCACCAAAGCATTGGAGTCTTGTGAAGCTGATCATGGTCCACAAGGCACGCTGGGTGTGCTGGACAACCTGCTGGCCACTGGCAGCCCCGTGAACCAGCATGCCACCGACGGCTGGCCCACCTTCAGCTACTGGCCAAACCCCCGTTCGCAAACCCACCACCAAACCTACTACCAGTGGATGAAGCGGGCCTGGATGGGCGGCCAGCGCATCATGGTGAACCACTTTGTGGCCAATGAGGTGATTTGCCAGGTGTGGCCGCTGAAGGAACATGACTGCGATGAAATGGAAAGCGTGAAGCTACAGCGCATGCTGCTGCTGAACCTCGAGGAATACATTGATGCACAGGAAGGCGGGCCAGGCAAAGGCTGGTTCCGGATTGTGTATGACTCCGCCACCGCCCGCCAGGTAATTGCCGATGGAAAAATGGCCGTGGTGATGGGCATTGAAAATGAAAAACTGTTCAACTGCGGCGAATACATGGGCATGCCGGAATGCACCGAGCAGCAGGTGCTGGAAAGGCTGGACGAGTTCTACGCACTAGGCATTCGCAGCGTGTTTCCGCTTCATATTTTCGACAATGCATTTGGCGGCACTGAAATAAGCCGGTTTACCAAGGATGCCGCCCTGATGCAGGTGTTCAATGCGGGCAACATCTGGGAAACCGGGCACCCCTTCGCAACCACCACCTGCGAGGAAATTGACAATGCCGAGCCCTCGACGGTTCAGAGCAAGGACTATGGCCTGTTTGAACTGGCCCTGCTGCAGTTGATGAACATTCCCCCCACGCCCGAAGATGTGCCGGGACGGGAATGCCAGCGAAATGCGCGCGGGCTGACACCGCTGGGCGACTTCCTGATAGATGCGCTGGCGAAAAAAGGCGTGATCATTGAAACCGACCACATGGGTGCCCGGGCGCGCAAGCGGGTGCTGGCCATGATGGCGGAGCGCAAACTGCCCGTGGTGTCTGGGCATTCCGGCACCATCAGCGCAGCACGCGACAGCCAGCGCATCGTGGACGGCGGCGGGCTGATTTCAAACCTGCCCGACAAACCCTCGCCCACTGCCGTGGACTACATGCAGAAGCTGTCCGCCCTGTACCCGGCAGGTAAAAAGCCAGCCAGTGGCTTTGGATCCGACATCAACGGAATTCACCAGCAGGCTGACCCGCGCGCAGATGCAGCCGAGCGGCCACTGCCCTACCCGTTCAAATCCCCGATGGGAGATGTGGTGTTCGAGCGTCAGAAAACCGGTGAGCGGGTGTTTGACCTGAACAGGGATGGCGTGGCCCACTACGGACTGTACCCGGACTACATTGCCGACATGATGATGCAGCCCGGCGGCAGGCAGGCTGTGGCTGCACTGTTCCGGTCTGCGGAGGCCTAC
>DASUDJ010000136.1:0-11579 GCA_036275635.1 Limnobacter sp.
GCTCGGCATCCTCCCGGTTGCGAAAACTGCCCAGCTGGAGAAAGTAGACTGCCTGGGCCACGGGCTCTGGCTGGGCACTTGGACCAGAATCGGCAGGTTGAGGTTCCGTACCCTGTTCAAAGGGGTCGGTGGTTACCACACTGCCCTGATCGGCATTTGCCTTGCCGTAAATGGCGCTGTTGGGATCGGGTGGACTTTTCCCGAGACCAGGAGATACATCAGGTACCGCACCCTGTGTTACTTCACCTGAAAATGGCAACTGTGACTTGCTGACAAAAAGCGCCACCGCCAGGGCAATCAGCAGGCCAAACACCATTCCAAATACGAAGGCAGGTACTGTATTTCCCCGCGACCTGCCGGCAGGTGGATTTGATTTCGATTGCGCTGATTTCTGGGATGCCATGAGATTTTTGAAACTGTTCGTGTAAAGGTAAGCCTAAATTATGCCCCAAGGCGCCCCCCGGATGCGATTCATCTGCGCAAGCCTGCAAACCGTCCTGACCACATGCTGTAAAGTGTAGCCTGCCGGAAATGGACCGGAAGCGAATTGAATCATGGAATGAACAGGTGCCCTGTGGGTCTAGACTATCTAAAACGCATACTGACCGCCAAGGTTTACGATGTGGCCATTGAAACGCCGCTGGAGCGCGCTCATTCCCTGTCGGTGCGCACGGGCAACGAGGTGTTGCTGAAGCGGGAAGACATGCAGAAGGTGTTCAGCTTCAAGCTTCGGGGCGCCTACAACAAGATGGCTCATTTAAGCCCCGCCCAACTGGAGCGAGGCGTGATTGCCGCATCAGCTGGCAACCATGCCCAGGGAGTGGCCCTGTCAGCCGCCCGAATGAACTGCCCAGCCACCATCGT
This sequence comes from Limnobacter sp., assembly GCA_036275635.1. Lineage (GTDB taxonomy): Bacteria > Pseudomonadota > Gammaproteobacteria > Burkholderiales > Burkholderiaceae_B > Limnobacter. The sequence continues at coordinate 865 of DASUDJ010000136.1, forward strand.
GATGCCAACCACGACGCCCGCCTTGAAAATCGAAGCGGTGAAGCGTTTCGGCGGTGACTGGGTGAATGTGGTGCTGTTTGGCGACAGCTACAGTGATGCTGCGGGCCATGCGGCCGAACTTGCAGCAGCCAAGGGGTTGACCTTCGTGCATCCGTTTGATGATCCGGATGTGATTGCTGGCCAGGGCACTGTGGGCATGGAGATTCTGCGCCAACACCAGGGCCCGATCAATGCGATTTTCATTGCAATTGGCGGGGGCGGGCTTGCGGCTGGCGTGGGTGCGTATGTGAAGCAGCTTCGGCCAGACATCAAGATCATTGGCGTGCAGACCACTGATTCGGATGCAATGGCCCAGAGCCTTGAACAGCACCAGCGGGTGACCCTGCCAGAGGTGGGTCTGTTTTCTGATGGCACGGCAGTGAAGCTGGTGGGAGAGGAAACATTCCGGCTGTGTGAACAGTACCTCGACGGTGTTATCCGGGTGACCACGGATGAAGCCTGCGCAGCCATCAAGGATGTATTCCAGGACACCCGCAGCATTCTTGAACCAGCCGGTGCGCTGGCAGTTGCAGGCCTTAAACAGTATGCCGCCGGCATGGGCTTGCAGAACCAGACCCTGATTGCCATTTCCTGTGGCGCAAACATGAATTTTGACCGCCTTCGCTTTGTGGCCGAGCGGGCGGAGGTGGGTGAACAGAGGGAGGCGATTTTCGCCATCACCGTGCCCGAGGAACGAGGAAGCTTCAGGAAGTTCTGCAACCTGCTGGGGCCCCACAATGTGACCGAGTTCAATTACCGGATGTCGGATTCTGCCAAGGCCAATATTTTTGTGGGCATACAGATTGCCAGCCGGGCTGAGGCAGATGAGCTGCAGAGGCGTTTTGTGGAGTCAGGCTTTGATGCCTTGAACCTGACTGATGATGAAATGGCCAAACTGCACCTGCGCCACATGGTGGGCGGCAAATCAACCCATGCCGAGAATGAACTGGTGTACCGGTTCGAATTCCCAGAGCGCCCGGGCGCCTTGACCAAGTTTCTGACTGCACTCAACCCCGGATGGAACATCAGCCTGTTTCATTACAGGAACCATGGTGCGGACTATGGCCGTATCCTGGTGGGCATCCAGGTGCCGCCTGCAGACCATGCCGAATTCGACAAGTTTGTGATGCAGCTGGGCTACCCTGCGGTGAATGAGACAGCGAACCCGGCATACAGGCTGTTTTTGCGGTAGCTGTCGCAACAGGCATACCGAGCTTTTTCAGATTGAATGCTCGGAGCTTCGAGGCCTTGGCAGGCTTTATACCCTCTGTTTCCCCTGACTCGGTGCATGCGAAGACGCGCAAGCGTTTTGCATGCGCCGAGCGAATTTCGAACAAGGGAATGAAAGCCCGCCAAGCCCGAACAGGCGCTGGCATGCAAACTGACCTCACAACATCAGCAACGATTCCTGTTCACTCAAGCTGCCTGCGTCAGCACCAAAACCTGTGCCTTCAAGCCGCCTGGATCGGCACCTGCCACTCAGCACTCATCATCCGAGTCAAACGCCTTGTCAGCAGCCCCATCTTCAGGCGCAGCACCTGGGCGAATGGTTTCAAACGGAAACAGCTTGCGGTCCATCAGGTGTGACGGCACCACGGTGGACAGGGAAGTGAACAGATTGGCAATCCAGCGAGGGTTTTGTTTTTCCCACTGCTTCAACAAAGCCGCCACTTCCTTGCGTTTCAGGTTTTCCTGGCTGCCGCACAGGTTGCAGGGAATGATTGGGAAATTCTTTTCAATCGCATAGCGTTCCAGGTCGCGCTCACGGCAGTAGGCCAGCGGGCGAATCACTGTGTGCTGACCATTGTCACTGACCAGTTTCGGTGGCATGCCCTTGATGCGGCCGCCATAGAACAGGTTCAGCAGCAGGGTTTGCAGGATGTCATCCTTGTGGTGGCCCAGTGCAATTTTTGTGGCCCCCAGTTCAGAAGCCACCCGATAAAGGATTCCGCGGCGCAGGCGCGAGCACAGGGAGCAGGTCGTCTTACCTTCGGGAATGACCCGCTTCACGATGGAATAGGTGTCCTGCTCCTCGATGTGGAATGGCACATTGATGCTTCGCAGGTAATTGGGCAATACCTCTTCAGGAAAACCTGGCTGCTTCTGGTCCAGATTCACGGCCACCAGTTCAAAATTGATGGGCGCGCGCTGGCGCAGCAGCATCAGGATGTTCAGCAAACCGTAACTGTCTTTGCCACCGGAGACACACACCATCACCTTGTCGCCTTCCTCGATCATGTTGAAGTCGGCAATGGCCTCACCCACCTGCTTGATCAGGCGTTTTTCCAGCTTGTGGGATTCATACACTTCCTTCTGCTCAGCCTTGCTGGGAAAGAGCGTGATGGTCTGAAGGGGTATTTCTGTGAATTGGGACATGATTATTCACCCTGCTGGGATTTGAAGCGGAATACCTCCACGCCGGCAGATTTGCAGTCGGGGTAGACCTCGGATTTTTCGGCGCGCACCCGGGCGGCCACCACCTTGGGATGCTGCAGCACCTGGGCCAGGGTTTTGTCGACCAGGGTTTCCAGCAGGCCGATGTGGCCTGCCTCAATCAGGCTGTGAATGCCGGGCCGCACAAAGTCATAATCCACCACATCCACCAGCAGGTCTCGCTCGGAAGGAGTTGCTGCACACTTCACCCAGAAATCAATATTCATGCGCACAGCCTGGGTACGGCCCTGTTCCTGTGGAAACACGCCAATTGCGGCCGACACATCAAAATCGCGGATGAAAACCCTGCGGCAGTCTGCAAGGCGGGAATCAAAAAACCAGTCTGTCATGTTGTCATCATGCTGAAATCACGCGCCATGGGCACCAGGTGTTGACCACCATCCACGAGAATGGTTGTGCCGGTGATGGCAGGGCTCTGAACCAGGAACAACACCGTTTTTGCGATGTCTGCAGGCTCGGAGGATTTGTTCAATGGCGAGATCTTGTGGGTTTCGGAAAATTGGGCGTCGGTTTGAAGATGCGAAATCAGGGTAAGCCCAGGCGCAACCCCGACCACGCGCAACCTGGGTGCCAATTCCATGGCCAGCATGGTGGTTGCAGTTTCAAGGCCTGCCTTGCTCAGGGTGTAGCTGAGAAAATCAGGATTCAGGTTTTTCAATTTCTGATCCAGCAGGTTCACCACCACCGCCTGCTGCCCTTCCGGCACATGTTCATACAGGCGCCGCGTCAACTGGATGGGTGCAGCCAGGTTGGATGCCATGTGCCGCTGAAACAGGTCTGTACTGAATGCAGCGCCGGAATCAAATTCAAACAGGGACGCATTGTTCACCACGCAGCGTACCGCACCAATCTGCTGGGCCTGGTCAAACAGGGAATCCACCTCGGTGGACTGCTCCAGGTCAGCCCGAATGGCCGCGCACTGCACACCCAGCGACTCGATTTCGGCTGCAGTTGCAAGGGCCTCCGCTTGGGAATGCCGGTAATGCAGGATGATGGACCAACCTGCACGGGCCAATTCCAGCGCAATTTCCCGGCCCAGCCTTTTTGCACCCCCGGTCACCAAGGCAAATTGTGGATTTGAAGAAGTCATCAGTTAGAATTTCAGGCTGGCCCGGTGCAGGGCAAACAATGCACCGGGTAAAACCACCAAGGCTTTGATTTTTCAAAGAACAACCCGATATTCTAAACCACACCCGCCTCATGCTGTCGAATTTTAATCATGCCGCCCGTTTCGATGAATTCATGCGCTGGGCGCTTTATGACCCACAGCATGGCTACTATTCCCGCGGCGAGCATATTTTCGGCAGCAGCGGCGATTTCGTGACTGCGCCAGAACTCAGCCCCCTGTTTGGGCAGACACTGGGCACAGCACTGGCAGAAGTGCTGGATCGTTGTGGCGGGGTGATGTATGAATTCGGCGCAGGCACAGGCCGCCTGGCCAGCGACATCCTGGGTGCTGCCGGTCGGCACATCCGTGAGTACAACATCATCGACCTGTCTGGCGGGCTGAAATACCTGCAGCACACCCGCCTGGTTGCACAGCATGGAGAGGAAATCCTGCAGAAGGTGCGCTGGCTGAACCAGTTGCCCTCGCGGCTGGATGGCGTGGTGGTTGGCAATGAAGTGCTGGATGCCACGCCGGTGCGGCGATTCAAGTGGCACAGCAGTGGCCCCCTTGAGGCCTGGGTGCAAAACATGCACGACCATTTGCAATTGTTGTGGAAAGCAGCCGACCCCCTGTTTGCGGCTGAAATCAACAGGCTGCAGCAGGCCTGGGGCCCCTGGCCGGAAGGCTATGAATCAGAAATGGCCGAGCAAAGCATGGCCTGGGTGAAAACCATCACCGAGCGCCTGAATGGGGTGGCCCTGATGATTGATTATGGCTTTCATGAGGCACAGTACTACAGTCCGCAACGCAACCGGGGCACCCTGCGGGCCACCAGTCGGCACACAGCCCATGATGATTTTCTGGCGAAACCCGGTGAGCAGGACCTGACCGCCCATGTGAACTTCAGCGCGGTGTACCAGGCTTTCAGTGAATGCGGAGGAGAGCTGGAAGGTTACTGCCACCAGGGTGAATTCCTGTTAGCCCACGGCATATTGTCAGCCGCGGAAAAACTGGAAGATTTCACCCACCCCACCCAGGGCGCGCACCTGCGGCAGCGCCTGAACATGTTGCTGAGCGAAGCGGACATGGGAGAGGCTTTCAAGGTGATCTGCTGGAGCAAGGGCGTGCATGCGGAAGGCACACGCCTTGCGCAGGCTTTCCTGGACCATGACCGCAGCGGCGACCTTTAAAGCTTCAACTGCCAGGCATCAGGTCGGGCCTGTTGCCTCGCAGGTTCCCAGTTCGCCCCGGCGGTTCAATTCGAAAGCCGAACGCGCTGCCGTGATTTGAGCCTGCGTACCGCGCAGCTCGAAAAAGACTCGCACAGGCCCCAGGCGCTCGCGGATCTGCACGCCATTGACACCTTTTCGTTGCAACTCTTCCTTCTGGACCTCTGCGCGATCCAGGTCCCGGAACAGGCCAAGAGAAATGGTGCCTTGCAGGGGGCCGGGGGTGGTGATGAAAAACATGTCAGTGATGCCCTGGCTGGCCAGTTGCCTGATGCCCACTCCGCTGTTCACAATGTCCTGCGGTAGATACACCACGTAGCCTATCGGCACCTGCCTTTCCAGCCGCTGGATTTTCCCGCTCCATTCGGCCAGTGAAGCCTGTACCCTGGCAGACTCGCTTTCAAGAAGAGGCCCCCACAACAGGCACTGCAAGTTACTGTCCGGATTGCGGGACACCTGCTCGTTGGCCGATGCGATCGCCCTGTCCAACTGGGCCTGCCCTTCCTTCAGGTTGATTTTCGGGCCTGGTGGCGCCGAGTTCTGCGCCACGTCCACGGCCTGCTGCCAGGGTTTTTCAACTGCCACCCATTCTGCACGCAGGCCCGGCGTGAGCAACACGGATGATTCATCGCCGGCCCAAAACACACCCCAGGCCGCCAAAGCGGCATTGCCCATCAACAGGGCCGTCAACAAGGCGCGCCAGCCAATCATGCCGCCTGCTCCCGGTGTAACTGGTAATCCAGCAACTGACCACGGAACACTGCATGCTCAAGGATGCGGGCCTCAGAAAGGCGCGGAAGCACAAGGGAGGCAAACCCACCGGTGAGCCAGATGCAGGCCTTCTGCCCGAATTGCTGCTCCAACCGTTGAGCACAGGCCTGCACCATGGCCACCTGCATGTTCACCACCCCTTCGGAAATTGCCCGCGTGGTGCTTTCGGGCCAGGCAGGCTGTGGCAGGGCAAGGGCCTGGGAACCGATGACCCGGTGGACTGACAGGCTGGCCGAATCAAGGTCCACCCGGGGCAGCTCAGCCGTGTTCACATGTAGGCTGCTGAACATGGTTTGTACCCCGGGCACGATGTAACCCCCGAGATGTTGCCAGCCTGCCTGATCAACCAGTGCATCCAGCGTGGTGGCCGTGCCAAAGCTGACCAGCAGATTGACCGGGTGCCGGCTTTCATTGCTGACAGCCAGGGTGGCAGCCCAGCGGTCCCGGCCCAGGCTGGCAGGATTGATGTAAGCGGAATTGACCGGCTGGTAAGCCCTCACCGACAGAATGTGCAAAGGCAGGCCCAGGGTACTGCACAAAACACGCATTTTTTCTTCAAGGCCAATGCCCAGCACACTGCACAGCAATACTGCAGAAAGGCCAGGGAAAAGAAGGTCGTGCCTCAACAAGCGCTCAAATTGAGGCCAGTTGTCAGACTGCCCTTTCAAACCTTGGGAAGAAAAACTGCTGACCGGGCCATTCAACAGGAAACCAGCTTTCCAGTCAGGCTGAGTGCACCATTTCACCAGGGTATTGCCAGCATCAATACACAGCACGGCGCGGGATGAATCGCTCATTCGCAGACCCTCAGCGACAGGTCTCCTGCCATCACGCTGCGAAGGCCCTGCGCCGTGTCCAGCAGGTAGGCTCCGGAGGAATCAAGACCCATCGCCGTGCCTGTCATGCAGACCACGCCCTGATCCAGCAACTGGACTGACTTGCCAAGCCAGGCGTCCCGGCCTGCAAACTCGGAAAACACGGCGGCAGTGCCGTGAAGGCGCGCTGAATCAATCACTTCAAGGATGGAGTTCACCAGGTCACCTGCCAGCCTGTGCAGATCAGGTAGATCAGCCTCTACCAGGCAGTCTGCCAGGCAGGCAATGTCCAGGCCGGGAGTTGGCGCAGTCATGTTCACCTTTCTGATGTTCAAACCGACTCCAATCACGGTAACCGGGCCAGAAGGTGACTGGAACGACTCACACAGCACGCCGCCCAGCTTACGGTTATCAATCAGCAGGTCATTCGGCCATTTCAACCTGACAGGCACATTCAACTGGCTCAGCACCCTGCCAATGGCCACGCCGGTGCAGATGGGCAAAGCCGGAAGGTGATACCCCGCCACCGGCACACCGAGCGACAGGCACAGGCTTGAACCTGGCTCAGCACACCACTGGCGGCCAGCCCGGCCACGGCCTGCTGTCTGGGCATGGGCCAATACAGCGGTGGTACCTGCGGCCTGGCCGTCGAGGTAAGCCCGGGCCAGGTAATCATTTGTGGAGTCCACTGAATCCAGTTCGATCCAGTGCACATCAGCTTGGGTTAACATCGAAAAGGGTTGCATCGGAAGCGGTTTGAAAATTCCTGCCCATCTTACCTCCCGAACAGCCCCCGATGCCAAGGAATCGCTGAAACAGAATGCCTCCCATCCACGCCAGCCTGCAAAAAAGAAAACCCTACACGGGCATTCTGATGTTCGGCAGCCTGTATGCCTGCCTGGTTGTCCACCTGAGCCTTTTTCCCTACAGCGACTGGCGCCACATCGGGATTGGGCCGTTCGAGTTCCTCTCCGGTCCATGGATTCCAGTCCACCAGACTGTGTTGTGGACCGATATTTTCATCAATATTGCAGGCTACATACCCTTGGGTTTCCTGATGCTGCTGGGCTTGAACCGACAGCCCAGCATGCTGGACCGACTTGTTGCAGTCGTGCTGTGTGGCCTGGTCTCGCTGGGGCTTGAGTCCTTGCAAACCTTTTTACCCAGCCGCGTGCCCTCGAAGATGGACCTTGCCACCAATACACTGGGTGGCGCAACCGGGGTGTTGCTGGCCCTGTCTATCACCACCCGGCACCGGATGGCCCCTCTTCTGAATCGCAAGCTTGAACACTGGCTGATACGCAGGGCCTGGATTGGCATGGGACTGCTGTGCCTGTGGTTCCTCAGCATATTGCCACCGCAGAACCCCACCTTCAGCACTGGGCTGTGGCTGGGCAACCTGCGGGAAATCACCGGACCACTGCAGGAGGGCACTCCATTCAACATACCGCTTGAGTGGTTGTTGACACTGGAGACGATTGCTCCCACCCTGATCAATTACAGTTTTCTGATGTGCGCCTGGATGATAGGCCTGGCACAAACCCATGCGGGCTCACCAAGAACCCGACTGCTGATGGTGCTGATTGTGCTGACACTGGCTGTGCGGCTGCTGGACCTGCTTGTACTGGCTCCACCGCAGGCCTGGGCCTACCTGGGTCAACTCTGGTTCGAGGTCAACAGCCTTGGGCTTGCAATTGCCTTCGTGGCAGCACTGGGTATTTCCATGATGAAGCTGTTGCCGCATCACATGGCGCGAATTGGCCTGCTTCACCTTCTGGTGGGCTGGCTGATCACGCTGCTGTTACCCGGGGTGTATGACCCTGAGCTGGGGCCACCCGGCAGCGGTGCACTGGCCATATTCAGAAGCCTGCAGGAGGCAGGCCGCTGGGTCAGCGAGCTTTGGCCTATCCTGGCCGTGACTGTTTTGACTTTTTTGAGCCAGCCCGAGCGGCGTTTTCAGCGATAATAAAAGGCTGTAACCAGTACCCGGGCGGATTCACAGGTCATGAGCTATTTCGAGAAGCATGTTTTTTTCTGCACCAACCAGCGACCCAACAATGAAAGCTGCTGTGCAGACTGCAATGCTGCTGCAGCCCATGCCCATGCCAAGGACCGCATCAAGAAACTGGGCCTGAACGGACAGGGCAAGATACGCATGAACAAGGCCGGCTGCCTGGACCGCTGCAATGAGGGCCCGGTGATGGTGGTGTATCCGGAGGCAGTCTGGTACACCTACTTCGACCTGGCCGACGTTGATGAAATCATTGACACCCACCTGGTTGGCGGCAAGGTGGTGGAACGCCTGCAATTGCCATGAACCCCCGCACCCGGCATGAACTTTGGCAGGGCCTGGCTGGACCGGTGGAGGTGTCGATTGATGAGCCCGCTAGTGCCCTGAAAGGCCTGGCTGTCATTGCCCACCCCCACCCCCTGTTCGGTGGAACCAAGGACAACAAGGTTGTACAGACATTGGCGCGCGCTTTCCTGCAGCTTGGTTACCTGACCCTACGCTTTAATTTTCGTGGTGTTGGTCAAAGTGCCGGCGTGCATGACAATGGCCAGGGTGAAACTGACGACCTGGTTCAACTGACCCGGCAGGCCCTGCGCACCCTTTTGCCCGCCGACCTGCAGGCCAACCCGGTTGCCATGGCTGGCTTTTCGTTTGGCGCCTTTGTCACCAGCCATGCTGCACAACGGTTGCAGGAAGCCGGCACGGAAGTGGGAAAAATGGTGCTGGTCGGAACGGCCACCAGCAGATTCAAGGTGGCAGCGGTTCCTGAGAACACGTTGGTGATTCACGGGGAAGTGGACGATACGGTACCACTGGATTCCGTGCTGGAATGGGCCCGCCCCCAGGGGCTGCCCGTGTTGGTGATGCCCGGCGTGGAACACTTTTTTCACGGAAAATTGCCTCAACTGAAAGAGTTGGTGGTGCGTTATTACCCAAGCTGAACGCCCACGCAGACTCTTCCAATCTTCAAAAAACACAGGAGCTTTTTACTTGTTTACTTCAGGACTTTCCCGATTCAGGCACAAAATGGGCCAACTTTCCCTGTTGCTGGGGTTGAGCCTGGGCGCTGGCTTGGCCACCGCCCAAACCAGCGTGATGCCACCTCCACCCGAGATTGGTGCAAAGGGTTACATGCTGCTTGACCTGACCACTGGCCAGACCCTTGCTGAATTCAACAGCCGCGAAAGACTTGACCCAGCCTCCCTGACCAAGCTGATGACAGCCTACATGGCATTTGCAGCACTTGAAAGCAAGCAGATCCGCCTGGACCAGCAGGTACCGATTTCTCCCTACGCCTGGAAGGCAGAAGGTTCCCGCATGTTCGTGGAACCCAACAAGCCTGTGACTGTGGAAGAACTGCTGTATGGCGTGATTGTGCAATCAGGCAATGATGCAAGCCGCGCGATTGCCGAACTGCTGGCTGGAGATGAAGCCAATTTTGCAGTGCTGATGAACCAGCAAGCCAAGCGCATCGGGCTGACCGACACCAACTTCAAGAATTCAACCGGTCTGCCTGACCCCCAGCATTACACCACGGCCCGTGACCTGGGCATCCTGGCCAAGCGCATCATCCTGGACTTTCCGGAATACTACAAGAAAATGTATTCCACCAAGGAATACACCTACAACGGCATCCGCCAACCCAACCGCAACAGGTTGCTGTGGATCGACCCCTCCGTGGATGGCATGAAAACAGGCCACACTGAATCTGCAGGTTATTGCCTGGTGAGCTCTGCAAACCGCAAGCTGCCCAATGGCGTGGATCGCCGGCTTTTGTCAGTGGTGCTGGGCACGACGTCTGACCAGGCCCGCACCCAGGAAAGCCTGAAGCTGATGAATTACGGCTACCAGATGTTCGAAACCGTGAAGCTGTATTCCGCAAAACAGGCCATCAGCACCAGTGAAGTGTTCAAAGGCCAAGCCAAGGAAGTGAAGTTGGGCGTGAACCGCGACCTGCTGATCAACGTGCCTCGCGGCATGGCCAAACAGTTGAAGGCCACCGTGGAAAAGAAGAGCACCCTGATTGCTCCAATTCCGGCTGGCACTGAACTGGGCAAGATCAAGCTGACCCTGAACAACGAAACAATCGGCACCGTGCCACTTGTGGCCTTGTCGACAATTGAAGAAGCCGGGCTGATTGGGCGCTTGGTAGACTCCGCACGCCTGTGGATTGCAGACTGACATGAGCAGCAGTCCCACACAGCCCCAGGCCGGCAAGCCAAGCCTGATTGAATTTCCCTGTCACTTTCCGATCAAGGTGATGGGGAAAAATGTGCCCGAGTTCTCTC
>DASUDJ010000137.1:0-13396 GCA_036275635.1 Limnobacter sp.
GGCAGAACCTGCTCTGTGCAGAGGGGCAGTTCAGGATTCAACCCCTTCTCAAGTCTGCGGACTTCACTGGTGCGTTAAGAACAATGAAAGAAGGTGAATTCCTTGACCAGTCAGCGGACCAGTTCATCAAGATCTGCCATGACCTGCGTGAAGGTCTGCCTGAGAGCTGCAGTGTCACTGTGGATGGTGCAAAGGAATTTCCTTCCCTGGTGGTGTTGTACAAACCGGATCGCGAGGGCGCCTCGTCTTCATCAGACTTCCGGAATCCCTGGCAGGTGGCACCTCAGACAGAGCGGGTGCAAACCCGCCACCTGCAGAATGTTGCCCCGCTGGGCCGCATCCTGCTGACATCGCTGATTCCGTGGAACCCCAATGAACGCACGCTGGATGGCTGGGGCGAAGTGATTGGGAACGGGGATGTGGAATTCAGGTGGAAAGGCCGGTTTGTAGGCGGCGAACTGTCGCACTGCGGCAGCCTGTACATTGGCAAATCAAGGGAAGCCGCCATTGTTTTCGACGATCAGGAAAGTGGCTCACACATGCCACTGTCGCTATTGCCAGTCATTGCAGACCTGCTGGGCACCAAGTTGCAGGGTCACCATCCTTTTTCGGCCAGGGTCTGGTGTGAAACCAACACATGGCCGCCCGCCGGCTTTGAAGGCTTCATCAACCATTTCGAATCTGGCCAGTATTCATTCTCCGGCTACATGACCTCAACAGGTCGTGCCATCGGGATCATGGGGAACCTTCGGCCTGGAAACAGCCCATTTTTTTCAGTCCACACGGGCAATTTCAGAATTCTTGGATCCGGGCTTTTTCCAGCCCCTCCCCTGTCGGTTGATGAGCAGCCCAGGCAGTTACTCGGCTGCCAGGTGGGAGAAAATACCCAGCTTGTGCCTCATGGCCTGGTGCAGGAAATGATGATCATGAAATCAGACCACGCTCCGATCACCAGGATCGACAGGCTTTATTTCTGTGGCCAAGGCATCACAGTCACCGAGATCACGCAGGATCCAGAACTGGCCTACCGGGCCCCCAACCAAAGCGCCTGCCTGGTTGGATTCGGCTACACCGATCAGCAAAAGCCAATTCACCTGAACATGGTTTTCAATCCCGGTGATGGTGGAGAAGATTTTGTGAAGGTGAAACCGGACGGGTTCGAGCAGCAGGTCAATCACCGGGAATTGTATGTGGATGCCAGCGGCACCGTCGCCAGTTGGGTATTGATCAACCAGGAGTGCAAAATGGGAGAAATCCATTTCCCCTGCGGACTCAAGTATTCAGGCCAGGTAACAACCTCCCAACACTTCCACAGCTTTCAGGGGCAGGGAAAAATAAGCTTCGGAGAGCTTTCGCTCTCGGGCCGCTTCCAGCCAGACGGCACAGTGTCAGACCTGCAGGCGAAAAACACCGCAAGCCAGCACTGGCTGAGCAGTTACTCGCGTCCATCGCTCGCGCCCCGCTTCAGGCTGAATGAGTTGCTTGAGCTGATGTCTGGAGGAGAAATTTCCTATCAGGCGGACATTCATCCCCACCTGCAAGTCAGAGGACTGGGGATGATGGCAGAACAGGCCGTGGTTTTCTCCCCCCAATGACAATGCGAGCCTCAGCCAGCCGCAGCCGCCTCGCACTTCTTCATGAATGAATTTTTTGCCGCACCGGCCAGTTTCTTGCCCTCCTTGCCAACAGCCTTTTCCTCGCAGGAGGCCTTGCTTTCCGAGAGGCATTTTTTCATGAATGAATTCTTGGCTGCGCCAGCCAAAGGCTTGCCATCCTTGCTGACGGCTTTTGCCTCACAACCTGCCGGGGTGACGGACTGGGCGGGTGCAGTGAGTGGAATGCAAAGTGCGGCCAGCAGAAGTAGCTTTTTCATGGATTGTCCTCATTGGGTTGACTGGACCTGCTGAACAATTTCAGTGGCTATGGCTTGCCACACCGCATCCCACTGCCCCACTGCTGCAGTGGCCTCAATATTCAGGCCGGGGTGCTTCTTTCTCATGTCGGCCATGATCAAAGGGAAGTCGTTCTTCAGGTGACCACCTTTTCCAAAAAAAATTGGAACCACCTGGATGTTTTTGACACCACCCAGCGCCATGCAATCCACTGTATCAGGCAAAGAAGGCAACATCAATTCAAGAAAGGCCAGCTCCACCTGCACGCCTGGTAATTGGGCACTCAAGATGGCCTGCAGGCGTTTCATGGGATCTGCCCACTGGGGATCACGCGCTCCATGGCCGAAGAGGACAATTGCGCGGGTCGGTTTACTGCTCATTCACTGTTTCCTCAACAAATTCAAACTGCGCCAGGGTGCTGGCTGTGAAACCCACCACAGGGCGCCCATGCCGAACACGAAACCCAACAGGCTTGGCAGGGCTGCACTGACAAATGGCGGAAAACTGGCCACCATGCTGAGGTGAGAGAACAGGTTGTTCACCAGGTGAAAACCCACACCCACCATGATGCCCACGAACACTTTCACACTGACACTGCCAGCCCTGAAATGAAGGTAGGCAAAGGGCAGTGAAATCATCATCATGATCAGGATTGCAAACGGGTACATCACTTTCTTGGCAAACGCCAGGTCGATATTCGCCGTGGCTTGCTGGTTGGAGGCCAAAAACCGGGAATAGTTGTACAACTGCCAGGCACTCATTCGGTCGGGCCGAACAAACAGGCCAGTCAGCAATTCAGGCGACAGGTTGGAAGTCCAGCTCATGCTGGCCAGATTTTCTATCGGCCCGGCATGAATGGTCAGCCCGGCGAGCGCAGCATCCTTGTTCGCGACCGGTTGCTCAAAGAACCGCTGTATGCGCACCTTGTTCAACAACCATTCGGATTTCTCCGCATCAAAGGTGGCGGTTTCTGCACGCACCCAGGCACGGATTCGGGATTGGGAATCCAGTTCGTAATACTCAAGCTTCAGCAATTCACCCTCTTTGCTGAAGGCATCGAAATTCACGAAGCGCACCCTGGGTTCGGAAACAGGCTGGTTGAAGGTGTCCCTCATCCAGTAACCGCTGCGGAAATCCCGGTCCACCTCATAACCCCGCGCCATGGCCCGCATCGGCACCGCCGCCCGCTCAGCCAGTGGGGCCACCCCTTCGCCGAACAACACGGTAATGAACACCACGCCGGTGGCAATCCGCACCAGCATTTTCAGCATGCTGGTGGTGCTCAGGCCTGCGGCACGCATGGCGGTCAGTTCACTGCTTGCAGCCAATTGAACCAGCGCATAAATGGATCCGATCAATGCAGCAATCGGCGCAATTTCATACACCCGGGCTGGCAAACCCAGCATGACTGCCAGGAAATAATGAAACCAGCTGGTGCCAGGAAGGCTGAGCCGGTCTACCTCGGCAATCAGGTCGAAAAATGCAAACAGGCCGACAAAAGCCACCATCACGAAGCTGATCGCCTTGTAAAGCTCACCCCTGAAATAAACCAGCAATGCGCGGGGCACGGTGAATGGCCTTTTTACTTTTCCAGGAATATTCATGGCTTCGGCCCCCTGTCATCCGGGCCCTTGTTTACAGCTGCAGGGCGCCTGCGGGCGTTCCCGATCAGCAGGGGCGCACCCGCTGGCCTGTTTCTTTTCAGCATGAGAATGTAGAACAGCAGCAGAACGCCTGCATGGGGCAGCAACAAAGCGACCCAGAAATCAAGTGTGCCCTTGGTAACCATGCTCTGGGTAACTGACACAATGTTGCTGTAGGTGAGATAAATCAGCAGGGCAAACAACTGGTTCAGGGAATTGCCGCCCCGTGGATTCACAAAAGCCAACGGAACCGCCAGCAGGCCCAGCACCAATGCCGACAGGGGCAGACTGATGCGCCACAGCAGTTCCCCCTGCGCTGCAGGAGAAGGATCTGCAATCAGGAGGTCTACCCGTCGATGTTGAAGTTGCAGGCTGGGTGCCGCACCCAGCGTGTTGTCGATGGCCAGGCCATAGGTTTCGAACTCGGTGGTGGTAAAACGTTGCCCGGTGCCATCCAGTGTGGCCCTTCTGCCACCGCTTAAAACAAGGTAGGGCTGCCCGCTTGAGTCCACCTCCACGCTTCCCCGTTCGGCTGACACCACGGTTCGAGTCTCGCCCTTCGCATCTACAACGAAGACATTTTCAACCTGCTTGGTGACCTCGGACTGGCGCTCGACGAAAAACACCCGACGCCCATCGCCCGATTCCCGGAACTGGCCTGCACTCACCTTGCTGACATCACTGCGCTTGGCAAAGCGGTCGCGGGCAGCATCCAGTTCCGCCTTGGCCCAAGGCGTAAGCCACACGGAACAGACCATGGCCAGCACAGTCAGGGGCAAGGCAAACCGCAACACGGGCCGCACCAGTGAAAAAAGAGACACACCGGATGCAAACCAGGCGGTCATCTCCTGCTCCTTGAAGGCCCTCGACACCACGCCCAGCACCGCCACGAACACGGTGATCACCAGGGCGGCGGGCAGGTACTGCAGGCCAGCCAGCAGGATGAGTGTAAACACCTCCGCATTGTCCACCTTGCCACCCGCAGCCTGCCCCAGGGTACGCACCAGCACCGTGGTCACGATGATAGTGAACAGGGCAACAAAGGTAGCACCTGCGGTTTGCGCGAAGTCTTTTCGAAAAGTGGTTCGAAACAGCATGCATGAAGGCGGGCAGCGCTTTGACTCGCCAACCCGGCTTGTTGATAATGGTAGATTGTCGCATGCATTCGTTTTGAATAGTCGCGCCATAACCGCAACAAGGATCACCATGACAGCAACACCCGCCGCAGCAAAGACCAGCAAATCAGGAACATCCCGCGCAGTCAAAAAGGCATCAACTGTGCCGCCACCCATGTTCTCTTTCAAGGCGGGTTCCGGCGCAGTTGCAAATGTGCAGGCAGGCGGGCCGGTGCCAGCCAAAGGCTGCAATGTGGCCGTGGTGGGCGTGTACAAGGGTGGAGAATTGACGGCTGCAGCCAAGCGGGCGGACATCGACACAGACGGACTCCTGAGCCACACCTGCAAGGCCGACCCGGCGCTGGGCAACTCCGGCACGAGTCGGGTGATTTTCAACCCAGGCAAGGCCGGGGCGCCCGTGTATGTGCTGGTTGGCCTGGATGAAGCCGACAAGCTGAATCCAAAGGCCTTGAGAAAGGCCACCACATCGGCCTGCGAGGCATTGAAAGGGCTGAAACCCGCCCAGGTGTTCTTTGCCCTGAACCAGGAAGTGCCAAAGAAAAGCAGCGAGCAGGAAATTGCTGCTCTCTGCGCCCGAACCATCACCGAAAGTTTTTATTCATTTTCCGCATGCAAGAAGCAGGAGGAGGACGCGGCAAGCCCGCCTGCATTCCAGCTGGCCTGCACAAAATCCACACAGGCCGCAGTTGAAAAGGGCGCTGCCATTGGCCTGGCCATCGGCAAGGGCATGCAACTGACCAAGGACCTGGGTAACCTGCCTGGCAACATCTGCACCCCCAACTACCTGGCTGAAACCGCCAAGGCCCTGGCCAAGCAGTACAAGCTGGGCGTGGATGTGCTGGACCACAAGAAAATGGAAAGCCTGGGCATGTTCAGCCTGCTGTCCGTGGGCAAGGCATCCAGTGAGCCGCCCAAGCTGATCGTGCTGAAGTACAACGGCGCAAAAGACCCAAAAGAAGCACCGGTGGTGCTGGTGGGCAAGGGCATCACCTTCGACACCGGCGGCATTTCCCTGAAACCCGGCGCAAACATGGATGAAATGAAGTACGACATGTGCGGAGCCGCCAGCGTGCTGGGTACCATGAAGGCCGCTGCGGAAATGAAACTGGGGCTGAACCTGATCGTGGTGGTGCCCAGTGCAGAGAACATGCCTGCAGGAAACGCCAGCAAACCAGGTGACATCGTGGTGTCCATGAGCGGGCAAACCATTGAAATCCTGAATACGGATGCAGAAGGGCGCCTGATCCTGTGTGATGCACTGACTTACGTGGAGCGTTTCAACCCGGCCGCCGTGGTGGACGTGGCCACGCTGACCGGTGCCTGCATCGTGGCCCTGGGCCATGTGAACACCGGCCTGTTCAGCCCGCATGATGACCTGGCCGAGGAGTTGATCAAGGCGGGCCAGCAGGCCCTGGACACCGCCTGGCGCATGCCGCTTGACGAGGAATACCATGAACAGCTGAAAAGCAATTTTGCGGACATGGCCAACATCGGTGGCCCACCCGCAGGCAGCGTGACAGCAGCCTGTTTCCTGCAAAAATACACCAAGGCCTACAACTGGGCTCACCTGGACATTGCAGGCACCGCCTGGCATTCAGGCAAGGCCAAGGGTGCAAGCGGCAGGCCAGTTCCCCTGCTGGCTGAATTCGTGATGAAACGTGCAAAGGGCTGAGCCATTCACTGGAAAAGCTGAATTGACCCGAATCGACTTTCACCTGAATGTGGCAGACCACCTGCTGTACACCTGTCGCCTGGTGCGAAAGGCGTATGGCAGCGGATTGAAAGTGGTCTGCTACAGCACGCAGGCTGCAGTGCTGGAGCAACTCGACAAACTGCTGTGGACATTTTCAGAAGAGGATTTTCTTCCGCATGTCTGCAGTGGGCATCCCGGGGTGACCGACACGCCCATCGTGCTGACTCACAAGGCAGATGACATCAGCCATTACGATCTGCTGATCAACCTGGATGAACAGTGGCCCCCATTTTTCGCCCGTTTTGACAGGCTGGTTGAAATCGTGGGCACGGATGAAAGCAACAAGGCCCTTGCCCGGCAACGATACAAGTTCTACAAGGAAAGGGGTTACCCGCTGAACACCTTCGACCGGGCCAATGGCTGACCGGCCAAAACCAGGAGAACCTGCACATGAGCGAGCATTTTGATGGCGGCCCACCCTTGCTGACCGAGGTGATTGAAAGCGGACTGCGGGAAATCGAGCAGTCAACCGGTAGCCGGCTGGGAGGGAACCTGAACGACCCGCAAATTGAAATCTTGCGGGCCCAGTTGCCCGAACTTTTCGAGCGCGCCCTGCTGAGAATCAAACCCCAGCTGATGCAGGAGTTTGAACAGGTGGTGCTGGACGCGCTGAAAAAATGATCAGGTCTTGAACACCTGAACAGACTGGGTCAAGCCCACGGCCAGGTCGGAAATTGCCTGCGCCACCTGCTTGTTCTGTGAAATCGTGGCGGTGTTTTCCTCGGTCATCTGGGCCACACGCTCCACATTCCTGCTGATTTCCACGCTCACATTGCTCTGCTCTTTCATGGAAACGGTGATGGCCTGGATGGCCTCATTCACCCGGTCTGCATCCGCCTTGATCCTGCTGATCGCCTCGGACACCTGGTCGGCCTGCTGAATGCCCTGCTGAACCATGCCCACAGAATCCTCCATGGACTTGGATGCTTCCTGGGTCACACTCTGGATCTGGAAGACCATGGAGGAGATCCGCTCGGACGATCCCTTGGTCTGCTCGGCGAGTTTGCGCACCTCATCCGCCACCACGGCAAAGCCGCGGCCACTTTCCCCGGCACGGGCGGCTTCAATTGCGGCATTCAGAGCCAGCAGGTTGGTACGGTCTGCAATGTCGGTGATGGTGGAAATGATCTCGGAAATTTCATTCGATTGCTGCTCCAGGGAACGGACTGTGGCCGCACTGCCCTGCACTGAAGACGCAATGTTGCGGATGCCATCCACCACCAGGCCCAGTGTCACACTGCCCTGATCGGCTGACTGCTTGGCCTGCATGGCTGTATGGGATGCATCCTGGGAATTTTCAGTGATCTGCGTAATGGACACGGTCAACTCTTCAACTGCTGCAGCCATGGATGCGGTGGCATCCGCCTGCTCCGAAGCGGCGCTGTTCATGTTATCCGAGGAGGAACGCACCGCATTCGCACTGTCCGTAAGCGAAACAGTCGAGCTGCGTATGCCTTCAATCAGGCTGCGCAGGTTGGCCTGGGCCTTGCCCAGCGCCAGCAGCAAATTGTCAACCTCGTCTTTGCCCTGCACCTGGATGTTGCTGTTCAGCCGGCCCTCTGCCAGCGCATTGATGTGAACAGTGGCTGTGTTCAGCTTACGCTTGAACATGCGGGAAATCATGAAATTCAGTGTCAGGCCCACGAGCAGGGCAAACAGGGTCAGGGCAACCGTGGCCCAGACTGACTGGTCATACACAGCCTGGCTTGCTGCCTTTCTCTCATCCAGCAGTCGGTATTCCTCCTGCTCCACCTTGGCCAGGATAGCGCGCATTTTGTCCATCAAGGGCTTACCGGGCGTGGCATCCATAAAGGCATTGAAATCCTCGGGAGTCATGTTGCCGGCCAGGACCGCCTTCTTCGCCTCAATCAAGGGGTCGACCACGGAATCAAGCCATTTTCGATAATTTGCATTGAACAGGCGCAACTCTTCCGTCACCACCTGGTTGTGGGCAGTCAGCTCCAGCGCCTTGTCAAGGTGCTGTTTTACCTTTTCCTTGCCATCCCTGTAAGGTACAAGGTAAGCCTCATCACCGCGCAACAGGAACCCGCGCTCGCCGGTTTCGATGTTCAGCAGGTTTTCCTGCACGCCCAGTACATTTTCAATGACCTCATGTGTGAAGTCGTTCTTGGCATTCGCATCCATGATGCGCTTGCTGTTGAAAACACCCAATCCACCAACTACTACACCCATCAATACCACTGTGACCAGGCTTGCACTGAACCTGGCACTGATTGAATTCAACATTTGACCCCCCTGATGTGTTTTTAACGACACACTCAAGCTAATGTTTTACTAGGAAAAAATCCTCACTCGAACAGGGTTTGTGATGCGATATCCCCCAGCCGGACTTGACACAAGTCTGCAACAGGACACTGAAATTGAATTTGTGGAATAAAGCGGCTTTCATGGTCCAGACCACGCAACTACCTGATTGGGGCATTCCTCACCAACGCTATAATGTTGAGTCTGCACCGACCTGATGTTCTTCTTTTTCTCCAATTCCACCGACATGACCCTCGCCAAAAGCTTTGATCCAAACGCCATTGAATCCCACTGGGGCCCGGAATGGGAGCGCCAAGGCCATGCAAAGGCCACCACCGTGGATGGCAAGCCTGACTTCTGCATCCAGTTGCCGCCACCCAATGTGACCGGCACCCTGCACATGGGCCATGCCTTCAACCAGACCATCATGGACGGGCTGACCCGCTACCATCGGATGTTGGGCCACAACACCCTGTGGCTGCCGGGCACGGACCATGCAGGCATTGCCACGCAGATCGTGGTGGAACGCCAGCTGGCAGCAAAGAACATTACCCGCCATGACCTGGGCCGCGAAAAGTTCGTGGAAAAAATCTGGGAATGGAAAAATGAAAGTGGCAGCAAGATCACCGAGCAGATGCGCCGCATGGGCGCCAGCGTGGATTGGCAGCGTGAATACTTCACCATGGACCCGGCTTTGTCCAAGTCGGTGACCGAGGTATTTGTGCGCCTGTTTGAACAAGGGTTGATTTACCGTGGCAAGCGCCTGGTGAACTGGGACCCGGTGTTGAAAACGGCTGTTTCAGACCTGGAAGTGGAAAGCGTGGAAACCGAGGGTCACCTCTGGGAACTGAAATACCCGCTGGTGGAAGCGGATACGGTGAAAGGCCTGACCCACCTGACCGTGGCCACCACCCGGCCTGAAACCATGCTGGGCGATTCCGCCGTGATGGTGCATCCCGATGACGAGCGCTACCAGCACCTGATCGGCAAGAAAGTGAAGCTGCCCCTGTGCGACCGTGAACTGGTGATCATTGCCGACGAGTATGTAGACAGCTCATTTGGTACCGGCGTGGTGAAGGTCACGCCTGCGCATGACTTCAACGACTATGCAGTGGGTCAGCGCCACAAGCTTGAGCTGATCAGCATTTTGACGCTGGACGCCACGATTGCGGCCAACGCACCCGCAGCCTACGTAGGAATGGACCGTTTCGAGGCCCGCAAGCAGATTGTGGCCGACCTGGACGCACTGGGCCTGCTGGGCGAGATCAAGCCACACAAGCTGATGGTGCCCAAGGGCGACCGCACCGGCGTGGTGATTGAACCCATGCTGACCGACCAGTGGTTTGTAGCCATGAGCAAGGTGGCCGAAGGCGATGAAAGCGGCAAGAGCATTACCCAGAAAGCTATTGATGCAGTGGAACAGGGCCAGGTGAAGTTTGTGCCAGAACAGTGGGTGAACACCTACAACCAGTGGCTGAACAATATCCAGGACTGGTGTATCTCCCGCCAGCTGTGGTGGGGCCATCAAATTCCCGCCTGGTATGGCGAGAATGGTGAAGTGTTTGTTGCACGCAGTGAAGAAGATGCCCGCAGCAAGGCCGCGGCAGCGGGCTACACGGGCGTTTTGAAGCGTGATGATGATGTGCTGGACACCTGGTTCAGTTCAGCCCTTGTGCCCTTTTCCACACTGGGCTGGCCGGATGAAACACCCGAGCTGAAGCACTTCCTGCCCTCTTCCGTGCTGGTCACCGGCTTTGACATCATTTTCTTCTGGGTGGCCCGGATGATCATGATGACCACCCATTTCACCGGCAAGGTGCCTTTCAACACTGTGTATGTGCATGGCCTGGTGCGGGATGCTGAAGGCAAGAAAATGAGCAAGTCGGTGGGCAATACGCTGGACCCAGTTGACCTGATTGATGGCTGCAGCCTGGATACGCTGCTGGTGAAGCGCACCACAGGCCTGAGCAAGCCGCAGGATGCACCGAAGATCGAGAAGAAAACCCGAAAGGAATTCCCGGAAGGCATTCCGGCCTATGGTGCTGACGCATTGCGCTTCACCTTCGCCAGCCTGGCCACACTGGGTCGCAACATCAACTTTGACCAGAAGCGCTGCGACGGTTACCGCAACTTCTGCAACAAGCTGTGGAATGCCACCCGATTTGTGCTGATGAACACCGAGGGGCAGGACTGCGGCCTGAGCGACCATGACGCCAGCGCCTGCACACCCGGCGGCTATCTTGATTTTTCGCAGGCCGACCGCTGGATCACCAGCACCCTGCAGCGGGTGGAAGCCGACATTGCGCAGGGGTTCGAGACCTTCCGCTTCGATCTGATTGCGCAAAGCATTTACCAGTTTGTGTGGGATGAATACTGCGACTGGTACCTGGAAATTGCCAAGGTGCAGATTGCGAACGGCACGCCGGCCCAGCAGCGAGCCACCCGGCGCACCCTGGTGCGGGTACTGGAAACCATCCTGCGCCTGGCCCACCCCATCATTCCGTTCATCACCGAGGAACTGTGGCAAACCGTGAGTGTGGTAGCAGGCCGCCGGGAGGAAGGCCAGAAAGCCAGCCTGATGACCCAGGCCTATCCGGTGTGTGTTCCCTCACGGATTGATGAAAAAGCCGAAGCCTTTGTTGCGCAGCTGAAAGCCACAGTGGATGCAATCCGGGCACTGCGCGGTGAAATGGGCCTGAGCCCGGCCGAGAAAGCCCCGCTGATTGCCAGCTGCGAAGGCAATGCGGAACAGCGCGCCTTCCTGGAAAAAACTGGCCCGGTGCTGGCAGCACTGGCCAAGTTGAGCGGTGTGCAGGTGGTGGATGCACTGCCCACTGATTCCATGGCACCTGTGCAGATTGTGGGTGAACTGAAGCTGATGCTTCACATTGAAATTGATGTGGAAGCCGAGCGTGCCCGCATCAACAAGGAAGCAGAAAAGATCCGCATTGAAATTGCCAAGTGCAATGGCAAGCTGGGCAATGCCAGCTTCGTGGACCGCGCACCTGCGGCCGTGGTGGAGCAGGAAAAAGCCCGGTTGGCTGAATTCAGCGCGCTGCTTGAAAAACTGGAAGTCCAGTTGAACAAGTTAGACAACTGAGTTGGTCAACTGAACCGGACAGATGAGGTTGCAGAATCAGCCAGGTCTCTGAACCGGTCAGCAGGTTGTCCAACTCGGCCGGTTTTGCCTTCAGGCATGAAAAAAGGAGCACCCCGGTGCTCCTTTTTTGATTCAGCAAACCTCGCTCAGCAACCGCTTACGCACTTCCCTTTGCCATCAAAGGCCATGGTTTTTCCGCTCAAGGGCACATGCACCGGCATCCTGCTGGCCTTCATGAACTGGGCGGTTTTCGTGCCGGGCAACACTTTGCCGTTTTCAGTGGCCACCTCATTTGCATGGCTGGCAATCACTGCCTTCGGCTTCACCAGCCTGTTCACCACGTGGGCCGCCTCTGTGGGGCCCGTGGTGAAGGTGTCGCCGATATTCATCACCGCCAACTGGGGTTTGTAATACTCACCCACCACCTCTTTCTGCTCGGCGGTAATGCCGGTGTCCCCGCTCAGGTAGGCCACCAGGCCATTGCTGAACTTCAGCACATAACCCGTGGCTGGTCCTGCATAGGCAGTCAAGCCGCTTTCCCTCATCAACTCGCCCAGGCGGGGGCCCATGAAGTCGGCTGAAATGCCATTGCTGTGGGCTGCCGGCACAGTGGTAATGCCAACACCTCCAATGGTCTGCATGCCACCGAAACGCACCAGCACGGAATTCTTTTCATCACCGCCCGCCTGCTTCAGCCTGCTGGCAAAGAAGGACGGCATTTCACTGCCCGTGACAATTTTCGCACCGGTTTTCACGGCGATGTTCACGCTGCTGGAATTGGGTGCTGCGCTGACAGAGATGTCGGGCTTGTCGCAGCTGCCGGCATTGGGTGTCGGATTGTGACGGTCACCCAGGTGGTCACCATGCATGTGGCTGACCAGCACAACATCAATTCTCCCCAGGCGAGGGTCATCCACACCTGCCACCGTGCGGCCCGCATCATAGAGAATGCGGGTGCCATTGGGGTCTTCAAACACGAGCGCACGGTCGAAACGGCAGAACTCGCCGTCCTGTCCACCAAGGGGGGTGATCCTGACAAGGCCATTGGCCTGTGCCAGCGTCGGAAGCAGGGCCAGCAGCAGGCCTGCAAAGGTAGTCTGATCAAACTTCATGGGAACAACCTGTCATCAAGGAAAATACACATCAAACACCGTAGTCAGCAGGCGACCCTCGCCTGCCTTCTCGAGTTCAGCCTTGACGTTAGCATATTCATAGACCAAATCCACTGCGGTATTTCCCAGGGATTTCCAGGGGCGATACAGTCGTTGCCCCAGCAGTTTGTAAACCAGTGATTTTTTGGCTGCCTCCGGAGGCGCCTGTGTGGTCAGGCCCATCATGGCCCAGTTATCGAAAAGCCTATCCTGTGTTTTCTGTGAAAGCAGCAACCTGATGTCCGTGTGCCTCGCGTCCAGCAGGATGCGCTTGTAAACCTTGCTGACTGATTCCCTGGGTCCTTCAAGACACTGCAGAAACTCCACCCCGTTGCAAAGAAGCAGGCCGGTCAAACCCATTGAAGAATTGTTGGATGAACATTCCGCACAAAGCTTCGCAAAGTCTTGCCGAGTGAAATCAGGCTTCTGGACCGAGGTGTAAATTAACCGAATCAT
>DASUDJ010000138.1:0-3624 GCA_036275635.1 Limnobacter sp.
GATTTTTGCAGGTGAACTTTCGCTGTCCGGTGCGCTGACCAAGGTTCGAAGCCCATTCGCCCTGGCAGTCGCCACCCGAAAAAAGGCGGCTGCCACGGGCCAACCCCTGAAGCTGATGATGCCTGCAGGCCAGGCTGAACTGGCGGCTGCAGTGCCGGGTGTGCCGGTCTTTGGTGCTGAAAACCTTTTCGTGGCTGCAGCCCACCTGGTGGGTCATGGTCAGCCGATCCCGCAACAATCCGCTGCTCCGGTACCATCCGGCGAAAATCCGGGGCTGGACATGTCCGATGTGATCGGTCACCAGACTGCAAAGCATGCCTTGGTGGTTGCAACTGCCGGCTTGCATCACATCCGCCTGGTGGGGCCACCGGGCAGCGGCAAATCCATGCTGGCCCAGCGCACTGGCAGCCTGCTGCCTCCCCTGCCGTTTGAAGACTCACTGGAAATTTCCGCCATCCGCAGCCTGAAAGGCGAGAGCAACCTGCTGAGCCCACAACGCCCCTTCCGCAATCCGCATCCCAGCAGTTCAATGGCAGCCCTGATTGGCGGTGGAAACCCACCCGTGCCTGGTGAGATAACACTGGCCCATCAAGGCATACTTTTTACAGATGAAGTTCTGGAATTCGACAGGCGTTGCCTGGAGTCACTGCGCGAACCGCTGGAAACCGGGCGGGTGAATATTTCCCGGGCTGGCCACCAGTCCAGTTTTCCGGCCCGTTTCCTGTGGGTATGTGCCCATAATCCCTGCCCTTGCGGCTGGCTGGGTCATCCTGCCAGGGAATGCCGATGCACACCCGAACAGGTGCGCAAGTACCAGGGCAAATTGTCAGGCCCGCTGGCAGACCGACTGGATATCTCTGTCGAGGTGCAGGCAATTGACCATGCCACCCTGCTGCAAAACGACAGACAGGGAGCGGAATCTGCAGGCAGCAGCGAATTGCGTAACCGGGTTCATGCCGCCCGGGAGCTGCAACTGTCGCGGCAGGGTTGCCTGAATGGAGAAATGAATGCCGGGCAGATCAGCAGGCACTGCACCCTGGAAAACGGGGCTGACCAGCTGTTGCTGGGCTATGCACGGAAACACCACCTGTCGGCTCGCGCCTTGCATCGCATCTGCAGGGTGGCCCGCACACTGGCCGACCTGGAAAACCTCCGGCTGATTGAAAGAAAACATGTGGCAACAGCCATTCAGTACCGAAAAACCCTGAACACCGGCAGCGGCCCGCTGTGAAAGGTCGGGACTTCAACCTTCCATCAGACTTTCTGTTCAAACACTAGGCTTGCCTGAAAGGGATGAGGTGGCTGGTGGCACGACCGGGACGGGCATACCACAACCAGGTGGCCAGTTGCAGCGCCCACAGTATGGCCAAGGAAAGCCGCATTGAATCTGTGTTGCTGGCACCCAGCGCTTCAAACAGGTCGATACCCACGCCAATACCCCATTGAATGGTGAATGCGCCAATGAAAATCATCAGGTTCAGGGCGGTGCTTGAACGTCCAGTCAGTTTTTTCGGAAACGGCTTGTTGCAGGTGGTGTAGGTCATGATGCCGGAGGCCACCAGCAAGGCATGCAGCAGCCAGCCCCACAGGCTGGAGTCAGCCCCCTGGACAATCTGCACAGCAAACACCACCAGCGAGAGGCCCATGCCCACCAGCATGATCTGGTCTTCATCACCGCCCGCCTTTGACACGGCACGGGTCACAAAGCCCAGGGCCAGGTAACCTGCCATCAAAACGGCTGAAATCCAGAACATGTTCTGGGCAGCCTGCGCATTGCTCAGGCCAATTACGCCGGTGAACCACGGCCCAACCCACAAACCATGGAACGCCATGAAGCCACCCTGGGTAATCATGGCCAGCGGCGCCACCCGCCAGAAATGCGGATGGGCATAAATTGCACGGTAACCTTGGGCCATTTCAGCCACCGACTGGCTTTTCTGGGGTTTGAACAGGGCAGGCAATGCGAACCACAGGGCCAGGCCTGCCAGCACGCACAGCACTGCAGCCACGCCAAACACCCCCCGCCAACCCAGCACTGGCAAGGACGCCTCGACAGGCGTGGTGACTGTCAGCGCACCCAGCGAGCCTGCGACCAGCATCCAGGAGGACAGGCTGGCCTGCATGTGAGGCCTGAAGTAGAGGGAATAGGCTTTCACTGCGGCCATCAGGCAGGCAGACACACCCAAGCCAATCAGCGCCCGCCCAAACCACAACACGAGGTAGGAATCGGCCAGTGCGAACATCAGGGCACCCAGGGCGGCGAAGCCAATCAACACAGCCTCCACCCTGCGGGGGCCATATCGGTCCAGCATCACGCCCACGGGCAACTGCATCAGGGCAAATGACAGAAAGTAAGCCGAGGCCAGAAAGCCCAACTGGCTGGCGCTCAGACCCAGCTCCTGGACCAGCGGCTGGGCAATCACCGCATTGATTGCGCGAAAGCCATATGACATCACATAGGCTGCTGCGAAAATCACAAACATGCGAACAGCAAGGCTGCCATTCACATACAGGTGCTCTGCGCCGTCCGGCCCGATTTCCCGGGATATGTTCTGGGAACTGTAATGCATTATTGCCCCAGCAGAGAGAACCCGCCGAACCAGGTGGTGGCCACATCCACAAGGGGTGCATCGCCTGGGCCGATCAGCATCACCTCATACAGCACACCCTGGTGTTCGAAAAAACGGGCCCGGGCAAAGGCAGCTTCACCGTTGGGAAGTTTGCCCCGCGCATTCATTTCCTGCACCGGTTTGCCCAGCCATTGCAACTGCTTCAATTCAGGCTGACCGGCTGAAATATTGTTGGCCACCGCCTGCGCGAGTGCATTGCGCAAGGCAGGACCCTGGGTAGCCAGCTCGCCCTGCAAGGGAACCGTACCCACCGCAAAATACATTCCTTCAAGCTGGGCTGCATGCAGGGTCAGGGGCACTTTCAGGCCGATCAGGTCCATGGTGCGGGTCACCATGGCGGGCTTGTCGGGAAAGGTTGCCATGTAGCCCACATCCGTGTTGGGCACAGTGCGCCAGTTATATTGGGGAGAACAGGCCGCCAGTGCACAGAATGCAAACAGGGTGATAAAAAACGCACGGCTTTTGGCGAAGACAGGAATCATGTACGGCTTTGCGGCGAAAATTAGGCAGGTGTTCCATTGTAGGTGCACTTGCACAAGTTCAATAGCAGTAATAACCAGAGTGTGATCAGAATGGGAATCGTGAAATTCAAGTCAAAAGCAGCTGGCGATATCGTGATGTTCAAATCCAATGCCGAGCAGTTGTTCCGGATCATGGGCATTGAGGCTGGAGAACGGGGCGTGATTGAACCAAAGGATCTTTCGCATGCGCATGCCCAACTGGTGGCTGCCGTGAACATGGAGCGCATGGCCCGGGCAGAAAACCCGATCAATGAAGATGAATTGAGCGCGGAAGAAAAAATCGCCCTTAAAAACCATGTCGGGCTGGAGCAGCGGGCTTACCCGCTGCTGAAAATGCTGGAAGAGGCGCAGAAAAAACAGGTGGATGTGCACTGGGGGTTTTAATTCCCCTTTCTCGGCACCCCATTCAGGCCCGGGCTGCCTCCCTGCGGCGCACAGGGCCTGCAATCGCCTCCACCTGGGCCTGGGTTTTC
>DASUDJ010000139.1:0-4584 GCA_036275635.1 Limnobacter sp.
AGCGTGCGTAATTTCAAGGACAGGATCACGGATCCGGAACTGCTCAAGGCAGTCAAGGATTTTTCCTTTCAGGAAGGACAACATGGCAAGGTGCACACCGATTACAACCTGCGACTGAAAATGCAGGGGGTGCCCGTGGACAAGATGCTGCACGTGATTACCAAGATCATGAACCGTCGTCTGAAAGTACTTTCGCCGGAATACAACCTGGCCATGACTGCCGCACTTGAACACTTCACAGCCATGATGGCGGAAATGTTTTTTGGCCGGAAAGAGGTGATGGCCGGCGCGGACCACCGGGTTCGAGCCATGCTGGCCTGGCATGCAATCGAGGAAATGGAGCACAAGGCAGTTGCCTTTGATGTGCTGCAGAAGGTGGCCAAGGTGGGCTATTTCAAACGCTGCCTGGCCATGGCCCATGCCATGTTCAACTTTACCCTGCATACCCTCATATTCACCTGGGTAATCCTGGGCACTGACGGGTTCAAGGGCTGGACACGGGTAAAAATGTACTCGAAAGGCCTGGTGTGGTTGTTCGGACCAAAAGGCTTGTACACCAGCCTGGTGCCAAAATTGCTGAACTATTTCAAGCCAGGCTTTCATCCCTGGCAAGACCCAACAGTTCACAACTATGGGGTGTGGCTGGACACCTTCAATGCGACGGGTAACCCGGTGCTGGCGGGCGAAGCCATGTACGCGGCGGCTCGATAAGACTTCAGCCTGCTATGCTGCAGGCTCGCCGCACGTGTGACATCAGCTTGCCTTGTTTCCTGGCCACCGCACGTGTGACATCAGCCTGCCTTGTCGGGCTTTCCATCCCTTCTTGATTGCTGGCTTGGGGCATGCGAAACGCTAACGCGTCTTCGCATCGCCTGCTTCGCAAGCGCCCCTCGCTGCGCATCAAGCGGGAAGCCCGACTGAATCGGCAGGCTGAATGCCACATCGCGCAGTGAGCCGAACACGCTGGTGATGCGCGAGTCTGCGAGTCTGCACAAGCTGTTCTAAATCACAACGGTTGGCAATCATCAGTAGCTTCTCTGCCACTGTGGTGGCTGAGAAGCGCAGGTGCGCGCAGCATCCGCCTGGCCTGTTGCCATGGACCGACGTTCAAGACGCGCCCGCCGTTCCCTGCCCGGAGTGGATTAGCCGCGCAGCGGCTCCGCAAGACGCGCTAGCGTTTGCGGTATCCATTTCCGGGTGGGATAAGAACGGCCACAGCCCCAAACATTCAAGTTGGGCGGGGCTGTCGGGCCATGGTAATAGGCTTGGCAGATGCGAAATCGTGCACCAAAGAAATCAGTGCACCACCCGTTCGAATGTGAACTCCCCATCCTGGAAGTCAACCGGCACAACATCATTCGGACCAAACCGCCCCTCCAGTATCATCTTCGACACGGGGTTTTCAATCATCTGCTGAATGGCCCGCTTCAGAGGTCTTGCGCCATACAACGGGTCAAACCCGGCCTTTACCACCTCGGCCAATGCTGCATCACTGACCTCAAGCCGCATATCACGGCTGGCCAGGCGCATCTGCAAGCGCTGCAGTTGAATGCGGGCGATGTCTGAAATATGGGCCTGATCCAGCGCATGGAACACCACGATTTCATCCACCCGGTTGATGAATTCAGGTCGGAAATGCTGCTTCACTTCATCCATCACCGCAGTCTTGATCACATTGCGGTCCTGCCCGGCTAGTCGCTGTATTTCATGCGATCCCAGGTTGGAGGTCATCACGATCACGGTGTTCTTGAAATCCACTGTGCGCCCCTGGCCGTCTGTGAGGCGTCCATCATCCAGTACCTGCAGCAGTACGTTGAATACATCAGGATGTGCCTTTTCAACCTCGTCCAGCAGGATGACGCTGTAAGGCTTGCGGCGCACAGCCTCGGTCAGGTAACCGCCCTCGTCATAGCCCACATAACCCGGAGGCGCACCCACCAGCCGGCTCACGCTGTGCTTCTCCATGAACTCACTCATGTCAATGCGCACAAGATGATCCTCTGAATCAAACAGGAAGCCGGCCAGCGCCTTGCACAACTCTGTTTTTCCTACACCGGTTGGCCCCAGAAACAGGAATGAACCCAAGGGCCTGTTGGGATCTGAAAGCCCTGCACGTGAGCGGCGAATCGCATCCGACACCAGCGTGACCGCCTCATCCTGGCCCACCACCCGCATGTGCAGGGCCGCCTCCATCTGAAGCAATTTATCGCGTTCGCCCTGCAGCATCTTGCTCACCGGAATGCCGGTGGCACGGCTCACCACCTCCGCAATTTCTTCGGTTCCCACCTGCGTGCGCAGCAGGCGGTTCGGCTTTTTCTGGGCAGCGCCACCGCCGGTCTCGTTTTCCTTCACGTCATTCAGTTCTTTCTCCAGGGCAGGCAAACGACCGTACTGAAGTTCAGACACTTTCTGCCAATCACCCTTGCGCTTCAACTGCTCGATTTCCGCCCGGATGTGGTCAATTTCTTCCTTGATTGCGGCACTGCCCTGCACTGCCGCTTTTTCAGATTTCCAGATCTCATCCAGGTCTGCATACTCACGCTCAAGCCGACCTATTTCCTCTTCAATCAACGCCAACCGCTTTTTCGACGCGTCATCCTGCTCACGTTTCACTGCTTCGCGCTCGATTTTCAACTGGATGATGCGGCGGTCCAGCCGGTCCATTTCTTCGGGCTTGGAATCAATTTCCATCTTGATGCGGGCTGCAGCCTCATCAATCAGATCAATCGCCTTGTCAGGCAGAAAGCGGTCCGTGATGTAGCGGTGGGATAATTCAGCCGCTGCAACAATTGCAGGGTCTGTAATATCCACCCCATGGTGCAGTTCATAGCGTTCCTGAAGGCCGCGCAGAATCGCGATGGTGCTTTCAACAGAAGGCTCACCCACCAGCACTTTCTGGAAGCGGCGTTCCAGTGCAGCATCTTTTTCGATGTACTTGCGGTATTCATCCAGCGTGGTGGCGCCAATGCAGTGCAATTCACCACGAGCCAATGCGGGCTTCAGCATGTTGCCGGCGTCAATCGCGCCCTCGGCCTTGCCTGCACCCACCATGGTGTGAATTTCATCAATGAAAACGATGGTCTGGCCTTCGTCTGCAGCAATGTCTTTCAGAACGGCTTTCAATCGTTCCTCGAATTCACCGCGGTACTTGGCGCCCGCCAGCAGCAGTGCAATATCCAGAACAAGCACGCGCTTGTTCTTCAGGGTTTCAGGCACCTCACCATTCACGATGCGCTGGGCCAGGCCCTCGACAATCGCAGTTTTACCCACGCCCGGCTCGCCAATCAACACCGGGTTGTTCTTGGTCCTGCGCTGCAGAATTTGAATGGCACGGCGTATTTCATCATCACGCCCAATGACTGGATCAAGCTTGCCCAGGCGGGCCCGCTCGGTCAGGTCAATTGTGTATTTTTTCAGGGCCTCGCGCTGGCTTTCGCCTTCCGCACTGTCAACAGCTGCTCCACCCCGTACCTGCTCAATTGCTGAGGAAAGTGATTGCTGGGTCAGGCCAGCTTCCTTCATCACACGCGCCAGGCCGGTGCTGTCCTGGAGGCAGGCCAGTAAGAACAGTTCGCTGGCGATGAACTGGTCGCCACGTTTTTGCGCCTCCTTGTCGGTCAGGTTCAATGCAGCCTGCAACCTGCTGCCGATCTGTATCTGGCCGGCATTGTTGGCCACCTGTGGCAGATTGGCGACTTCCGATTCCACGCCTTTCAGCAGGGTTTGAGGATTGCCGCCTGCCTTGCTGATCACGCCGCGCACTGAACCTTCCGCCTGCCTCAACATGGCCAGCAGCACGTGTGCGGGTTCCACTGTGGGGTTGTCCTTGCCCACTGCGAGACTTTGCGCGTCGGCCAGGGCCTCCTGAAATTTGGTGGTGAGTCGATCTAAACGCATGTATGCAAACCCTTCCTGACATATTTGAGTCAAAATACCCTTGGCAGTTATGTGTGGGCAGGCGTACTGTTTTCAAGGCGGCATACCTGCAAATGATGCCCTTTCCTTTTCCAGCAAGCTGACATGCAGATCAAACAATTACAAGTGGCCTATGCACCCGAACACGACCGTATTCTGATGCGGATCAATTCTTCGGAAAATCAGGAAGTTCGGGTGTGGCTGACGCGGCGCATGGTGCGAATGCTGATTCCCGGCCTTGATGACATGATGCAGAGGCTTCTGGCCAGCGACCGACCGCTGAATGAGGCAGGAAGAAAGGCCCTGCTTGAAATGAGCCGGGAAGTTTCCCTTTACTCTGCCGACTTCAAAAGCCCCTTTCAGGACAGGAATACCACCACACCGCTGGGCGCTGATCCTCTGCTGATCACACAGATTGATTTACGCCCCAGCGGTGACAGCCACAACACGGACCTGGTGCTGAAACTGGTGGCTGGTAACGGCAAGGGGTTCGAAATGCGCATGGCAGAACAGTTGCAACACGGTTTCGCTGACCTGTTGGTGAAAACCTGCGAACAGGCCGACTGGGGGCTGCATTTCAAGAGTACCTCCAGCATCATCGAGCGACCTGAA
This sequence comes from Limnobacter sp., assembly GCA_036275635.1. Lineage (GTDB taxonomy): Bacteria > Pseudomonadota > Gammaproteobacteria > Burkholderiales > Burkholderiaceae_B > Limnobacter. The sequence continues at coordinate 4,528 of DASUDJ010000139.1, forward strand.
AGCCGTCACCTGAACTAGTTACAGTTTCTTTTGAACCTTTCTTCAAGGGGCTGCCAC
>DASUDJ010000140.1:0-7887 GCA_036275635.1 Limnobacter sp.
GGGTGAACCCCTGATGTGCCTGGGAGGTGGCAGCAGGCTGGTCCATGCCGACACCTTGTGCATACACGGCGACACGCCGGAAGCAATTGTAAATGCAATCGCCGTGCGGGAAGCCGTCAACCGAGCCTGGTGAAATTCAACTGGCCAGTTGCCGATCAGGCTTCCGGAACATAACGCACATCCAGTGGAGACATGCCATGTTTCGCGCGGGCCTGGTTGCATCGGGGATTCAATTCACCCTGGGCATCAAACACATCATATTCACGGCAAGGGGAGGGGCGGTTCTCGTAAATGGTGCAGGTCACCGATTCCCCGATGGTTCCTGCCAGCGCAATGCAGCGTGGTTTCGACTGGGAACTGCCTTTCATGCAGCTGCGGTAGGGGTTCATCTGTTCAGTCATGTCAACCGGCACACAGCCGCCCTCGGCTGCCGTGGTTTCAGCCCAGTAAAAACTGATCCGGAAAGTCGAACAGCACACGCCACAGCTTTGGCACAAGGCCTCCACGCCTGCAACATCGGTAATGATCTGGGTAGAAGTGGACTGCAATCGAACCTCGAAAAACGCATTTGTTCAGTTGCCGCGAATATAGTCCCGCCCCTTTCTGATGGCAAGCCCTATTTGCACCACTGAAGGCCACCTGTTCGTAAACATGTATTTCCTGGCAGGCCGGGGCTACAATAGGGAAAACCATAACTAAAAAACAATAATAAGAAAACCAGATGCCCTGCCGCCGGAGACAACTTGAACAAACCCCATGCCGAAGCCGCTGTTGCAGCCCGCAGCAGTAGTCCTTCAGGCCAGATGCTTGAGTACATCAGGCAAAGGCTTGCCAGGCACGCACCATTCAGCGAAATACCCCCACAGGACCTGGACTGCCTCCTGGCTGGCTGTGCCGAAACCTATTTCGCGCCTGGCGAAGTCATTGTGCAACCGCAGGACGGTCCGCCCAGATACCTCTACTATGTAGAAAAAGGCTCCACGGTTGGCCGGAAGGGGCTGGCAGACCTGTCGTCCACTGGCTTCCAGTATGAGGCTGGTGAAATGTTCCCCGTGAACGCCTTTCTGGCCCGCAGGGCAGTCACCGCGACCTACAGTGCGCGGGAGGACACTTTCTGCCTGATGTTCACTTTTGATTCCGTGCAGGCACTGGCCAGGAAAAGCCCAGTGTTCAGCGATTACCTGACGCGTCGCACCTTGCAATTCCTGGACCTGTCCCGCAAAGCCATACAGGCAGCTTATTCAAGCCAGAGCCTGGCCGAGCAAACCCTTCAGAAACCCCTGCGTGACGTGTGCAACATTGAGCCTTTCTCCTGTTCATCACAGACCCCGCTGAGGCAGGTGCTGGAGGTGATGAGTGAGCACCGCATCGGCTCCATGATTGTTGTGAATGCCGACAAGCAGGTGGAAGGCATCCTGACCCGCCAGGACGTGCTGTCAAAAATTGCACTGGCCCAGGTACCGTTAACGAGCCCCGTGTCTGCTGCTATGAACGCGCCTGTGCATACACTGGAAGAGCACCTGTCCGCCCAGGATGCAGCCATGCTGATGTCTCGCCATGGAATTCGGCATGTGCCGGTGACCCGGCAGGGCAGGCTTGTCGGGATTGTTTCTGAACGCGACCTGTTTGCCATGCAGCGGCTTTCCCTGAAGCAGATCAGCAGCAACATCCGCATGGCGCAGGACACTGACATGCTGAGCACCAGTGCAAATGACATCCGCATGTTTGCCAAAAACCTGCTGGGGCAGGGTATTGCAGCCAGGCCGTTGACGGAATTGATCAGCCACCTGAATGATGTACTGACCCAGCGTGTACTGGAGGTGGTGGGCAAGCGCATGGGTGTGGATGCTGCGAACTATTGCTGGCTGAGCTTTGGCTCGGAGGGACGTTCTGAACAGACTATTTCCACAGACCAGGACAATGGCCTGCTGTTTGTCAGCAGTCATCCAGAGGCTGACCGGCCCCGCTGGCTGGCTTTCGCCAGGGAGGTTAACCACGCCCTTGCGCTGTGCGGATATCCGCTTTGCCGGGGAAACATCATGGCCAGTAACCCGTCCTGGTGCCTGACCGAAAAAGAGTGGAAGGCAAAATTCAATCACTGGATTGATGAGGCCACGCCTGAAAACCTGGTGCAGGTGAGTATTTTTTTCGACCTGCGTGCACTGGCTGGCAACACTGCACTGGCCACACCCCTTCGGCAGCTGATTGTCAGCAAGGCGCGGGATTCATCGATATTCCTCCGCCTGCTGGCAGAGAGCATACTGCGTTTCCGTCCACCGCTGAACTGGCATGGCAGCATTGACACCACCGAGGTGGAAGGTTGCCGCGCCCTGGATCTGAAGCGTCAGGGTACGGCCGTGTTCGTGGATGCCGCCCGGTTTTATTCACTGGTGTTTGGAATTGATGAGGTGAACACAGCCCGCCGATTTGAAGCGGTTGCCCGGTACATGAGCCTTGAGGACCAACGTCGGGATGCCTGGGTCAGTGCATTCGAGTACCTGCAGATGATGCGGCTGCGAATTCAGCTGGAAGAGGATGTGGCAGTGCCCAACCAGGAAGACCATCCCAACCTGGTGAATTACGACCTGCTGAACAACATTGACCGGCGCATATTGAAGGAATGTTTCCGCGTGGGGCGGCGACTGCAGCAGCGCATTGATTCAGAGCATATCCGATGAGGCAGGGCAATGACCTGGTGCGCCGTGGTCAGCTTCTTCGTGGCTTGAAGCAGCGTATCAGTCACCTGTTTTCCGCGCCTTCACTGGCGGGGCTGTCCGGTCCAAGACCAGACCCCGCGCGATGGATTGTAGTGGACACGGAATCGTCAGGCCTGGATCCTCGAAAAGACCGCCTGATTTCAATTGCCGCAGTGGCGATCGGCTTTGACGATCATCAGCGCCCACGGATCGAACTGTCAGACACCTTTGAAGTGGTGATCCGTCAACCTCCCGAAATCGTGGACCTGATGGAGTTCGAGGCAATCGACAAAAGCAATATCCTGATACACGGTATTGGGATTGGCGCCCAGCAACAGGGTGTGGAAGCTGTGAAGGCCCTGGAGGGTTTTCTGGATTATGTGGGCAATTCGCCCTTGATTGCCTTTCACAGCTGGTTTGACAGAACCCTGATTGACAAGGCCGCCCGAAAAAGCCTCGGGCGTGCCACCCACCGTCACTGGCTTGATCTGGAGCACCTGGCTGCCGTGCTTCACAGTGAAAACCACCGGCTGCCACTGGATGTGTGGCTGCAGCGTTATGGCATTACCTGTGAGCAGCGCCACCAGGCAGCGGCCGATGTGCTGGCCACCGCACAACTGCTGTTGAAACTGTGGCCACTTGTGCAGAAGCGCAAGGCTGCCCGGTGGGAACGTGTTCGGGGAATTGCCGGTGCGCTGCGCACCCTGCCGGGAAGAAATTTTCCTGGCTGACTTTTCCTGTTTCGCAATCCATGTTTGACACGGGTACTTTTTAGGCTATGCTGCCTGCCTGTTGAGTGTTTTTCAGCATTGTTTGTTCACTTTCGGTACGTGATTTCCATGCAAGACTTTTCCAGTTTCGACCTGATTATTGATGCCCGGTCTCCCCGCGAATATGAGGAAGACCACATTCCGGGTGCGGTCAACATGCCGGTGGTGAACAATGATGAGTATGCAGAGGTAGGAACACTGCACCGCACCGACAAGATGGCGGCCTACAGCATCGGCGTACGTTATTCGCTGGCCAATATTGCAAGGCACCTTTCAGAAGACCTGCCCCGCTACCCCAAGGATGGAAAGGTACTGGTGTACTGCTTCCGGGGTGGCAAGCGCAGCAAACTGTGGTTTGATGCGCTGGAAACAATCGGTTATGACGTGCAGAAGCTGAATGGCGGCTGGAAAGCCTACCGGCGCTGGGTGAATGATCAGCTTGAAACAGCACCTGCTGCATTCAAGTACCATGTTCTGAGTGGTCCAACCGGTTGCGGCAAAACCCGGCTGCTGCAGGCCCTGAAAACTGCAGGTTGCCAGGTGATTGACCTGGAGGGTCTTGCCCGCCATCGGGGGTCCATCATCGGTGGTTTGCCCGGAGTTGCCCAACCTTCGCAGAAATACTTCGATACCCTGTTACTGCAGGAGCTCGGCAAATGCGACCCAAGGCGTCCCGTGTGGGTTGAGGCGGAGAGCAAGAAAATCGGCAATGTGCAACTGCCGACCAGCCTGATGCAGGCCATGCGGCAAGGCACCACCATTCGCGTGCATGCAGACATGAAACAAAGGGTGAACCTGTGGCGCGAGGATTACAGGCACTTTGAAGAAAATCCCCAGGGCCTGCTGGACCGCCTGCATTACATTCGCAGCCTGGTGGGTGGAAAGGAATTCGAGGAATGGGAGTCGCTTGCACAGCAGGGCAAAATGCCTGAATTGTTCGAACGCCTGATGACCAACCATTACGATCCGGCTTACCGGCGTTCAATACTGCGGGAATTTCCGGCGATTGATGAATCTCCACTGATCGAGCTTCATGATCTGTCCCAGCAGGGCCTGCTGCAGGTGGCTCACACCATTCGTGAAGAACATGACAGGCTGACCGCCTGATTTTGTTCAGGTCAGCAGGGTTTCCAGCTTGCAGCGGATGCCCGGCGGTATCGGTGTCGGCTTGTTGTCTGCCTTGTTCACAAACACATGAATGAAATAACCTTCCGCACACAGTTCACCTGCTGAGTTGAACAGGCCGATTTCATACCGAACCGAACTGTTGCCCAGTTTACCCACGCGCAGGCCCGCCATGATTGTTTCAGGGTAGGCCAGGGGCTTGAGGTATTTGCATTGGCTTTCCACCACGAAGCCCACCACTTCACCCCTGTGAATATCCAGCCCGCCCTGTTCAATCAGGAAGCGGTTCACCACGCTGTCAAAATAGCTGTAGTACACCACATTATTCACATGGCCGTAGATGTCATTGTCATGCCAGCGGGTTTGAACGCTTTGCTGGTGAGGATAGTGGGCCAATGTGATCATGAGTTGCTCGGGCCGGTTATTTCAAGGCGGTGTGAATTGTTACAAGCTTTCTTCAGATTCATTCTGCCAAAGGGTTCAGTAAGCGGCCTGGTAAATGTCCAGTGCATCTGCCTCGTTGACTTCACGTGGATTGTTGCTCAGCAGGCGTGTTTGCAGCATGGCCGCTTTTGCCATCACCGGCAGGTCGCTTTCGCCGATGCCCACTTCACGAAGGCCAACCGGCAGTCCGGTTGAAGGGGACAGCGTGGCGGTGTAATCAATGAATGCAGCGGCCAATACATCCTGATGGTCCCCCTCCTGTCCAAGCTTCAGAACCTGCGCCAATTCGGCATATTGGGCTTGGGCCGCAGGCAGGTTGAACTTCAATACATGGGGCAACACGAGGGAGTTGCTCAGGCCATGGGGCACATGAAAGATGCCACCGATTGGATAGGCCAGCGCATGCACTGCACCCACCGGTGCGTTGGCAAAGGCCTGCCCGGCCATGCAGGAGCCCAGCATCATCGCCTGTCGGGCTTCGCGGTTGCCCGGCTCCCTGCACACTGTGTGCAGGTTCGCAGACAACAGGCGCAAGGCTTCGCAGGCCAGGAAGTCTGCATAGGCGTTTTTCAGTCGTTTGCTGGTGTAGGCCTCAATGGCATGCACCATGGCATCAATGCCGGTGGCAGCAGTCACATGTTGTGGCAGGCTGAGCGTCCAGTCTGCATCCAGTACCGCCAGGTCCCCATACAGAACTGGTGACACCACGCCCATTTTTGTATCCACGCCCGTGGTCACGATTGAAATCGGCGTTACCTCACTGCCAGTGCCTGCCGTGGTGGGCACCAGCACAAGGGGAAGGCGGTCACTGTGTACATGGCCAACCCCGTACATGGTGTTCAAGGCCTGCCTGCCTTTCGCCAGGATTGCAATCAGCTTGGCCACATCCAGTGTGGAGCCACCTCCGATGGCCAGTACCACGTCTGCCCTGAAATCAATGGCCAAGGCGCTGACCCGCTGGACCAGCGCCTCGGGCGGGTCAGGCTCCACATCATTGCAGGTGAACACCTCATGACCAGCCAATTCCAGGTTCTCACAGATTGCTGTGAAGGCTGATGTGCCTGCAATAAATGGATCCACCAATATGAACAGCCTTGCCTTTTTCAGACCGTGTTGAACCAACAGGGGCGTCAGCAGTTCGGCCATTTTGATCGAGCTGCCGGCCTCACACACGATGCGGTTCACTGTTCTGAATTCAAAAGGTGCCATGTGCTGTCTCCGTCTTCTGCTTTTTCAATAAGGCATCATGTGGTGGGTATGAAAAACCGGGGTCAGGCTTTCCTTTTCGGTGTCCAGGCCCAAATCGCGCGAACAAAAATCGGCTCCTTGTTTTCACCATCCGTGATGGTCACCGCCACATCGACCTCGCCGCGTTCCTCGGTCTGCATCATCTGGATCTGCTCTGGGGTCAGCATGGCTTCTGCCCGCATGTCACCGCTGGCGCGCTTCCTGTAATCCACTTCCATGCGCTTGATCACTGGCACTGCATTGGCAGGCACATTCAATCCCACCAGCGCGCCTGTGGCCGATTCGGCAATCATGATCATGGCCACTGCATGCACAGTGCCGATGTGGTTCTGAACCTTGGGCCTGTTCTTGATCACCACAATGGAGTGGTTTGGTTCAATCCACTCGAATTTCAAGCCACTGGTGTTGAAGTATTTCACTGCGCGGCCAAACAGCAGTGTGAATGCCTTGGCTTTCAGTGAGGCAGGCAACCTGTCCACCTGCGCATACACTTTTTGCAGCATTGATTTTTCAGCCATTTTTATTCTTTTCCTTACAGGAGTTTAAAGGGTTACTGCCAGTCGGGTGGCCTGGTTGATCGCGCGTTTGGCGTCCAGTTCCGCTGCCACGGAGGAACCGCCCACCAGGTGAACTGGAACTCCCAGTGCTTCAATTGGCTCCACCAATTCACGAAGAGGATCCTGACCGGCACAAATGATGATGTTGTCAACCTGCAGGATTTCTGGTCCGTGTGCGCTCATGATGTGCAGGCCACGGTCATCAATCTTCAGGTACTCAACACCTTGCATGAAATGCACCCTGCGGCTTTTCAGACTGGCCTTGTGCACCCAGCCAGATGTCTTTCCGAGTCGTTTGCCCAGTGGTTCATCCTTGCGTTGGCACAGCCACACCTCGCGGGCGGGCTTTGGTGGCTCAGCAGGCACACCATCAATGCCACCCGCATTGCCTGGATCAAATGTGATGCCCCATTCCTTCTTCCAGGCCTCCAGGTTCAGCGTGGGGGAGGGGTGGCTGAAATCATGGGTCAGGTATTCCGATACATCAAAGCCAATGCCGCCTGCACCAATCACGGCCACCTTTTGACCCACTTCCTTCTTGTGGAGCAACACGTCGATGTAGCTCATCACCTTTGGATGGTCGATGCCCTCAATACTGGGTGTACGCGGCTTGATGCCAGTAGCGAGTATGACTTCATCAAATTTTTCATCTGCTATCAGCTGTGCGTTTACGGTCGTGTTCAGGCGGACCTCGACTTTCTTCAGCTCAAGCTGGCGCTGGAAATAGTGGATGGTTTCATGGAATTCTTCCTTGCCTGGAATCTGCTTGGCCATGTTGAACTGGCCACCGATTTCCGAAGCTCGGTCAAACAGGGTCACGCTGTGCCCACGGCGCGCCAGTTCGGTGGCGCTGGCCAGTCCGGCGGGCCCTGCGCCCACCACTGCAATTTTCTTTTTCCTTTCAAGCGGCTTGTCGACAATTTCCAGCTCATGGCAGGCACGTGGATTCACAAGGCAGGAGGCCCGTTTCAGGCTGAAGGTGTGGTCCAGGCAAGCCTGGTTGCAGGCAATGCACACATTGATTTCATCTGCACGTCCTTCCTTTGC
>DASUDJ010000141.1:0-2592 GCA_036275635.1 Limnobacter sp.
AGCAACTGGGATGGATGCATGGAATACTGGGTCAGACCCATGCCCAGCAGAAGTCGCGTCAGGCGAATATCACCCGCCATTTCACCACAGACGCTGACAGGCACCCCTGCCTTCTCGGCGCTTGAAATGACTTCATACACCAGTCGCAGCACAGCCGGGTGCAAGGGGTCATACAGGTGAGCAACCTGGTGGTCCACCCGGTCCACCGCCAATGTGTATTGAATCAGGTCGTTGGTGCCGATTGACACAAAATCAAGATAGGACAGGAAATGCGGCAGGCTCAGCGCTGCAGCAGGCACTTCATTCATGCCGCCCACCGAAACAGGCTGGTTGGCCTGAAAACGCCGCTCCAGCAACTGTTCCCTTGCCATGTCGATGTAGGCCAGGGCCTGCCTTGTTTCCCGGATATTGGTCAGCATGGGCAACAATATTTTCACTGGCCCATGCTTGGCCGCACGCAACAGGGCGCGAATCTGGGTCAGGAAAATTGCAGGTTCGGCCAGGCTGAAGCGGATTGAGCGCAAGCCCAGTGCAGAGGTGCTGGACGCAGGCGGTGCACTGGTGCTGGCGCTGTCGAACTGCAGGGTCTTGTCTGCACCCAGGTCCAGGGTACGCACGGTAACCGGCTTGCCCTTCATGGCCTTGATCACTTTCCGGTAAGCCTCGAACTGCTCATCCTCGGATGGCCACTCCTTTCGGTTCATGAACAGGAATTCCGAGCGGAACAGGCCTACACCGTCTGCACCTGCATCCACCACGCCTTTCACATCTTCGGGCAGTTCAATATTGGCCAGCAGTTCAATGCGGCGGCCGCATTGAGTGCGGGCCTCTGTGGTGATCAGTCGTTTCAGGCGCTGGCGGGACAGGGCCAGGATGGCCTGCTTGCGCTGGTATTCCTCCACCACCACGGAAGCCGGGTCGAGGAATACGGCACCCACCTTGCCGTCGACCACCACCAGGTCGCCGTTGTGAACGAACTCCAGTGCACGCGGTACACCCACCACGGCTGGAATGCCCAGGCTACGGGCCACGATTGCAGTATGGGAAGTGGCACCACCCAGTTCGGTCACGAATGCACCCACCCGGCGACCCTTCAGCTGCACCATGTCAGCTGGGGAAATATCGTGGGCCACGATCAGCCAGGGGTCTTCATTGTCGCTTTCAGGCGGAAGGGGCAAGGCAGTGGCATGGCCACGCAGGGACTTCAGGACCCGCTCAACCACCTGGCGCACATCGCTGTTGCGCTCGCGGAAATAATCATCCTCAATGGCCGAGAACTGCTCCAGCAGCACTTCCATCTGCTCGATCAATGCCCATTCTGCATTGATCAGCTTGTTCTGGATCAGGTTCTTCGGCTCTTCCGACAGGATGGGGTCGGCAAGAATAAGGCTGTGAAGGTTCAGGAAGGCATCGAACTCGGCTGGGGAGTCGGCTGAAATCTGGCTGCGGATTTCAACCAGTTCATCGGACACCCGCTTGATCGCGTTGTCAAATCGCTTTTTCTCGAAGCGAACGGACTTCTTGTCAATCCGGTTGCGGGGAATATCCCGCATGGCGGTGTCCCACACCAGGGCTCTGCTGACTGCAATGCCCCGGGATACAGCAATGCCATGCAAGGCCATGGTCATGATTTATTCGCCTTCACCAAACTTGTCGTCAATCAAGGCCACCAGCGCAGCAATTGCCTCTGCCTCATCACCGCCCTCCGCTTCCAGCACCACTTCATGACCCTTGCCGGCGGCCAGCATCATGACGCCCATGATGCTTTTTGCATTCACGCGGCGACCCGCCTTGGATATCCAGACTTCCGACTGAAAGCGGCTGGCCGTCTGGGTCAGTTTCACAGACGCACGGGCGTGCAAGCCCAGTTTATTGCTGATGGTGATTTCTTGCTGAATCATCTTGAGCCGCCGAATTGATTATTGGATGTTGAGGTGCTGTTGCGCCGGTGCTGACTATGCCATTTCTGCCGCCAGCCACCAAGCGCTCGGCTACCTCACTGATGGCCATGTTGCGAAACCCAAGGGCGCGCAGAACCATGGGCAGATTGCAACCCGAAACCAGCACAGTGGGAAGGTTAAGCGATTCATTACCGGCACGCACAGCCGCATTTGAGGGGGTTGCACCAAAAAGATCGGTCAGGAAGACCACGCCCATGCCGGCATCAACCGCCCTTGCGGCCTGCTGGATGCGCAACACTGTGTGATCAATATTGGAGTCCGCTTCCACATCCACAAACTGAAAACCCTCCGGCATGCTGCCCATCACATGTTGCACACAGCTGGCAATCGCCTGCCCCAATGGCGCATGAGTAACCAGCACCAGGCCCAGCATCATGCAGACTCCTTCAAACGGGCTTCAACTGCCTGCACAAAGGTATCAGCCACCGGAAAACCCGTTTGGTCCATGATTTCACGGAAACAGGTGGGGCTGGTCACATTCACTTCAGTCAGGTTCTGTCCAATCACATCCAGGCCGACCAGCAGCAGGCCACGCTTTTTCAGTTCGGGCCCAAGCGTGCGTGCAATATGCCAGTCAGTTTCGCTCAAAGGCTGCGCACGGCCGGTACCGCCGGCAGCAAGGTTGCCCCGG
>DASUDJ010000142.1:0-5289 GCA_036275635.1 Limnobacter sp.
GGTGAGATGCCTCAATTTTCCTTCCCAAGACTGTCGCCAATCCTGCGCAGGCCGATCAGCGTGGAACCCAGAAACCTGGTGCTGAAGGCAGACTGGAAATACTTCGCAAGCCCCGGGCGCGTCGAAGGGCGAATCAACCTCCAACACGTGTCGGGTGGGCTGCAGGTGCTGGAAGATTCCCAGGTGGATGTGGACATTCGCCAGATGAAAGCCGTGCTTGATTTCAACCGGACAGGTGCAGCACTTGACCTGGATATTGAAGCAGACCGATTTGGTCGCCTGGTTGCAAACCTCTCCCTGCCGGTGGCCCAGAACCCGGAGACCAAGGCCTGGAGCCTTGCGGGCAACAGGCCGATGCAGGGTGCCATCGCAGCCAGCTTCACCGATTTGAACTGGTTGGGCCCGATGATCAGTGAAGGTGTGCGTACTGGCGGCACTGGCCAGGTGGCCATGGCAATTGCCGGCACGCTGGACAGACCGGAAGTTCAGGGGCGGCTGTTTGCCATGGACATGGAGTTGTTCCAGTTGGACCAGGGCGTCAGGCTTGAAGAAGGCAATGTCGTGGTTGACTTCACACTGGACAGGGCAATCATTGACACGCTCGAATTCACCGTTTTTCACCGAACCGCCCCCCGTCGCCAGATCGAGGACCTGGGTCCACTCATCCAGGGAAGCGGCAAAATTTCCGCCCGGGGCAATTGGAACCTGACTGGCTTGAATGGGGAAATCCAGGTCAGCCTGGACAAGGTACCCCTCCTGCAGCGACCGGACCGATGGCTGGTGGTGGATTCGAATGCAAGCATCCAGCAGCCGGCGCGTGAAGGCGAGGCCCTGCGAATCCGTGGTGATGTGAAAGCGCTGGGCGCCTACTTCGAAATGCCGGAAAAGGGGCCACAAACCCTGAGCGATGATGTGGTCATCAAGGGTCGCTCCGAGACCAGTACGGCGGGTATTCCAATTGACCTGCAAATGCAGGCCAGCCTGGGTGACCTGTTCTACCTGAATGCAGCAGGCCTGAGAAGTCGCCTGGCAGGCGGTTTGCGCCTGGTCATGCTGGAAGGCGTGGGCGGCAGCGGGCAACGCCGTTCAGGCCGCCGCCTGACAGCGAATGGCACCATACAGACCGTAGACGGAACCTACCGAGCATATGGGCAGGACCTGACCATCGACCGAGGTGTTGTGAATTTCCAGGGGCCACTTGAAAATCCGGGCCTGAACATCCGCGCCGTTCGCAAGGGTGTTGCGGTGGAAGCGGGGGTTGAGGTCACGGGAACGGCCCAGCGGCCCAAGGTGACCCTGGTCAGCGACCCGGCCGTGCCTGATTCTGAAAAGCTGTCATGGATGATCATCGGCCGAGGCAGCAACTCTGCCGACCGCGATTCCACCCTGCTGTTGACCGCAGCGGCCGCAATTTTCGGAAATGAGGATGAGAGCACCACCCGGAAAATTGCGAAATCCCTGGGCATTGACGACCTGAATTTCAGCACCGGCTCGTTGACCGCAGCCGACACCCGCGCAGTGGGCAGCAAGGTGGCTGTGGCGCCGGGTGCTGACGCATCCGCAACCGTCATCGGGTCGGATGACCCCTTGCTCTCTCAGCGCATCATCTCGCTGGGAAAGCGCATCAGCGACCAGGTCTATCTCAGCTTTGATCAATCCGTCACCACGGCGGCCAGCATCGTGAAGCTGAACTACCAGTATTCCCGCCAGCTGAGCTTTATTGCCCGCGCCGGTGCCGACAATGCGGTGGATGTGCTATACCAGTTCTCATTTGATTGATACTGAATTACCGGGCACTCAGGATGAATGCATTGCACACGGCTGTTTCGCTGCTGACTGTTTTTGACTGGATCGCAGTCGCTTTTTTTGTATTGTGTTTCCGCGGCTACAACTACGTGTTCGACGGGAAAACCCGGTTCGGTCTGCGGGGCCTGTCCCAGAAAACCCATGAATTTCGCAAGCTGTGGGCAGCCGAGCTGATTCGTCGCAGCAACCGGGTGGGTGACACAGCCCTGATCGGCAACTTGGTGAACAGCGTCACCTTCTATGCCAACACCACCATTTACATCATTGCTGGCCTGTTTGCCCTGCTGGGTACGCTGGATCAACTGGTGAACATCACATCCGACCTGCCCTTTAGCCGGGAGGTCAGCCGTGGCCTGATGGAAATCAAGGTGCTGCTGGTGTTGGGGGTGTTCGTGGTGGCCTATTTCAAGTTCACCTGGAGCCTGCGGCAGTTCAACCTGTTGACCATCCTGGTCGGGGCCGCGCCTGACGGCAATCCGGACGCAGCCTACAACGAGGCCTATGTGGCCCGCATGGCCAAAATCAACAGCCTTGCAGGGGATGAGTTCAACCGGGGGTTGCGCAGCTACTATTTTGGAATTGCATCGGTGACCTGGATGATCCACCCGGGTTTGCTGATGGCTTTCAGTGCGCTGATCGTGTTTGTATTGATCCGCCGGGACTTCCATTCGGAAGCCCTGGAGATCATGTCGAAATGAAACTATAAACTGTGCTGATTACCAGCTGCTGGTCTCTCGTTCCGGGCTGGCGCTGACCTTGTGAATGGTCAGGTCTGCTCCATTAAATTCCTCTTCATCAGTCAGGCGAAGACCGGTGGTCATTTTCAGCAGGCCATATACCACTGCGCCGCCCACCACTGCAAATGCCACGCCTGCCAGTGTGCCCACCAGCTGGCTCATGAATGAAACGCCGCCCATGCCGCCCAGCGCCTGCTGGCCGAAAATGCCTGCAGCAATGCCACCGAAAGCGCCGCAGATGCCATGCAGGGGCCATACACCCAGCACATCATCAATTTTCAGACGGTTCTGGGTAATGGTGAACATGTACACGAACAGCACACCTGCCACCGAGCCCACCACCAGTGAACCGATAGGATGCATGATGTTGCTGCCTGCACACACAGCCACCAGGCCAGCCAGGGGTCCGTTGTAGACAAAGCCAGGGTCATTCCTGCCCGCCAGCAGGGCACCCAGTGTGCCACCCACCATAGCCATCAGGCTGTTCACCGCTACCAGGCCAGAAATGCCTTCAATTTTCTGGGCACTCATCACGTTGAAACCGAACCAGCCCACGGCCAGCACCCAGCTGCCCAATGCCAGGAAGGGAATGGATGAAGGTGGGTGTGAACTGATGCGCCCATCCTTTGTGTAGCGGCCACGGCGTGGGCCCAGCAGCAATACTGCAGCAAGCGCAATCCAGCCACCCACGGCATGCACCACCACGCTGCCAGCAAAATCCATGAAAGGGGCACCAAAGCTTGCAGTCAGCCAGGCCTGGAAGCCGTAATTGTTGTTCCAGATCATGCCCTCAAACACCGGATAGACCAGGCCCACGATGGCGGCCGTGGCCACCAGCTGGGGCACAAAGCGGGCACGCTCGGCAATGCCACCTGACACGATTGCGGGAATGGCTGCTGCAAAAGTCAGGAGGAAAAAGAACTTCACCAGCCCATACCCATTGCCTTGGTTCAGCACCGTGGCTGGGTCGTAGAAGCCCACGCCATAGGCAATTGCATAGCCGATGAAAAAATAGCTGATTGTGCTGACCGAAAAGTCAGCCAGGATTTTGACCAAGGCATTGACCTGGTTCTTGTGGCGCACCGTACCCACTTCCAGGAATGCAAAACCTGCATGCATTGCAAGCACCATGATGGCGCCTAAAAGCACAAACAGAGTGTCCAGTGCCAATGTAATTTGTTCCATTTTGGTGAATTTTCAGATTTGTGGTTGAAAGTGGGGCATTAGCAGCAAAAACAATGCCTGTTTTTCAATCATTTTTTGCACGCAGATGGTGCGCTGAAAATTTCTTCATGTGACCCTGCCATTTTGCGCAAGCTGGGCATTCTGGGCGGTTGAAGCAGCATCATTTGCCCCGGGTTCTGACAAGTGCTGGTTGGCCCTGGCCAGCGAGTCTTGCGCCAACTGCATCCGCCTGAGGGCTTTTTTCTTTTCGTCATCATTCTGCTGATGAATCGATGCATGGATTGAACCCAGGAAATGATCGCCCCCGGAAGCCAGGTAGGCACGCGTATTGCTCGGGCGCGGGCTGGAAATCACCAGCCTGTCAGCTTGGAAAAAAGCGGTAACCATCTGGCGCACATGCTGCTGTTCTACCTTGATTGTCGATTTTTCCTGGGGAAGCAGGGTAGGGGAGGCTGACCACGCTTCAGCCAGGTCATCTGCATTCAGAAGTACGATTGAATTTATGGTGGTGTCATATTCGAAGACGGCTTTCGCCTCGGGCCCGAACTCTTCCATGAGTGTGCTGCTCATGGCACCGTATGCATCCAGAATTTTATCAGGGGAAGCAAGCTTTTCTCCGGAAGAATTTTCTTCCAGCAGTTGCTTTGCCCTCTGCACAACTTTTTCAGCCACCAATTTGGCCACGTTGTGGGTTGTGATCAGTTGGGGAATCTTGTCCCTGGCAATCTGCCCCACTACTTCCTGGTAGTTCATGCTGATGTGCCTGTCAGCCAGGTAGTCCAGCCCCAACTCCTTGCTGAGTGCATTCCTCAGGCTTTGTACTTCATGAATTTCAAGTGATTTGAAGGTTTTACTGGCGCTTTCCTTGTAGTCGCCCAGGCTGCCCGCAGGTGCTTTTCCGGGTCCGATGTCTTTTGCGTTTTCTTCCGGAGACCATTCTTCAGCATGGCTTGCCCGCACCGCCATCAACAGGTAGGTATTGATCAACTCCTCCCTGGCCTGCTGGTAGGCTGCATGCAGTTTGTTGGGGAGGCTTTTCAAATGACACTGTGAAGCGCATTCCATGATGTTCATGGCCACGCCTTCCTTGCACACATCCAGTCCAAAAGACATTTCTTCAAGCAAAGGCATTTTCTCTGCATCAGGAATATTCTGGTTTTCAACTGTTTTCGCAATTTCTGCCAGGTGCTGGCGGGTCTGATTCAGGTAAAACAGGTCGAGCATGCCCTCGGCGGTTTTCTCCCCGACATATCGGGTCAGCCTTTTCACCAATTCTTTCCGACTTTCTTTCAACTTGCTTGCAGCTTCCAACTTGCATTTGCTTTCTTCACCTGGATGAATGGCTACATTTTGTCGCGCTTCTTCATGTGCCCTTCCTGCCTCAGCCAGGTGTTTTTCTGCAAAGCGCAGAATTGTTTGCCAATGGTCGGCCACCTCTTGATATTGACCTTTAAACCGATTGAGCCTTTGAGCAAGGTTCAAATTCTTCCAGTCACTTTCGCTGATCGCTTGATCATGGGTTGGCTCAGGTGAGAAATGGGCTGAAAGTTGGTCAACGCCC
>DASUDJ010000143.1:0-5974 GCA_036275635.1 Limnobacter sp.
AACCAGGATCTTGATGCGGGCCTTGTACAGGTTGTCGCGGCGGCCATAGCGGTTGTACACGCGCATCACGGCTTCAATATAGGTCAGCAGTTCCTGCCAGGGAAGGTTATTCTTGATGACTGAACCAATCACGGGTGTACGGCCCAGGCCACCACCCGCAAGAATTTGCGCAACCACATTGCCCTGTGCATCGCGGCTCAGGTTCACGCCAATGTCATGCACCTGAACTGCTGCGCGGTCTTCAAGCGCGCCATTCACCGCAATCTTGAACTTGCGGGGCAGGTGGGCAAATTCCGGGTGGAAAGTACTCCACTGGCGGATCAGTTCGCAATAGGGGCGTGGGTCGACTATTTCGTCTTTCGCAATGCCGGCAAACGGGTCACTGGTGGTGTTGCGAATGCAGTTGCCGCTGGTTTGAATGGCATGCATTTCCACTTCAGCCAGTTCAGCCAGGATGTCGGGCACGTTTTCCAGCGCTGGCCAGTTGTACTGTATATTCTGGCGCGTGGTGAAGTGACCATAGCCGCGGTCGTATTTCTGGGCAAGGTCGGCCAGCTTGTGCAGCTGCTTCGCACTCAGCAGGCCATAAGGCACAGCCACGCGCAGCATTGGGGCATGGCGCTGGATGTACAGGCCATTCTGCAGGCGCAGCGGTCGGAACTCTTCATCAGTGAGTTCGCCTTTCAGGAAGCGCTCTGTCTGGTTGCGAAACTGGGCCACGCGTTCACGAACAAGGGCGTGGTCATAGTCATCGTATTTGTACATTTACATCACCAATTTTGCGGCCACGGCGGTGAGGGTCGTGGCCAATACCCCGCGCAGAAACCGTTCCGGCACTGAGCGACTCAAATAACTGCCCACTGTGATGCCGGGAATCGAACCCAGCAACAGTGCGCCCAACAATCCAAAATCCACGGTACCCAGGCTGAAATGGCCGAAGGCGGCCACTGTGGTCAGCGGCACGGCGTAGGCAATGTCAGTGCCGGCAATTTCAGATGCCTTCAGGTGTGGGTACAACATGATCAACACCATGGCGCCAATTGCACCCGCGCCAATCGAGGACACGGTGACCAGCATGCCAATGATTGCAAACGCCACCAGTGTGGCCATGCTGCGTGTCTTGTCCTGCAGTTGGGCCTGTGGGTGGTTCTGAAGCCAGTTCACGATCTTTGATTTGAAGATCAGCACGCCCACGGTCAGCATTACGCAGATTGAAATCGACCAGCGGATGAACAGGTCAATCGGGCTGCCCTTGCCCGCGTTTTCGATGTCCAGGCCATGCAGGACCGCTATTGTAGCAAGAGATGCTGGCACACTGCCCATGCAGGCCAAACCAACGATTTTCCAGTTCACGGTGTTGCGCATCCGGTGCACCAGGGTACCTGCACCCTTCGTAATTGCAGCGAAGGCCAGGTCGGTGCCCACAGCCGTGGTGGCTGGTACGCCGAACAGCACGGTGAGCAGGGGGGTCATCAGTGACCCGCCACCCACACCAGTGAGGCCCACCAGGAGGCCTACCGCCAGGCCGGAGGCCACGTAGACCATGTTGATTTCAAAAGGCACGGAGTTGCTCAATGTAAATGGTTTTTTGGGACTTGCAGTGTAGGCGCATGCCCTTATAATTCAAACGATAGTATTTCCATTTACATATTCCCTTAAGGAATAAAGGGTAATTATGAATTTGCACCAGCTTCGGTTTGTCCGTGAAGCGGTTCGACATGATTTCAGCCTGACTGATGCAGCCAAGGCCTTGTTTACCTCCCAGCCCGGCGTGTCCAAGGCCATCATCGAGTTTGAAGAGGAGTTGGGCTTTCAGATATTCAAGCGGCATGGCAAGCGCATCAAGGGCCTGACTCCGCCCGGGGAACTGGTTTACCAGGCCTGCGAGCGGGTACTGGCTGAGCTGGAAAATATCAAGCGGGTGGGCGAGGAGTTTGCAGGTCGCGAGAGCGGGCAGTTAACAGTGGCAGTTACCCACACCCAGGCGCGCTATGTGCTGCCGCAGGCAGTGGCTGCTTTCCGAAAGAAGTTTCCCAAGGTGAAGTTGATTTTGCTGCAGGGTACGCCCGAGCAATTAGCCCAGTGGGTGCGCAACGACCAGGCTGACCTGGCGGTGGCCACCGAGGCATTGGCAGATGAGCCAGACCTGGTGACCTTCCCCTGTTATGACTGGGGCCATGTGGCCGTCGCGCCGGTGGGTTCCCCCCTTCTGAAGAAATTCGTGAGCGGTGAGCGGCAGATTGCACTGGCTGATTTTGAGCAGATGCCGGTGGTGACCTATGAAACCCATTTTGCAGGCAGGAAGAAAATTGATGCTGCATTCCAGAAGGCAGGCGTGAATATCGATTTGGTGCTTGAAGCAATTGATGCGGACGTGATCAAGACCTATGTTGGCCTGGGATTGGGGGTTGGAATCATTGCGGAAGTTGCATTTGATTCCGCCAAGGACAAAGGGCTTGTGGCAGTGCCCGTGGACCACCTGTTTGGCCGCAACACCACCCGGATTGCCCTGAGGCAGGGCGTGTTCATGCGCACCCTGATGTATGAATTCATTGCAGTATTTGCGCCCATGTTGACACCGAAGCTGGTTGACAAGGTGTTGGGCGGTGGACAGGCATACGATATCTAGCGGTGGTTGGGGTTGGGTTGATTGGGTGTGATTTGGCCTGGTTGGGTAGGTGTTGCTGCCGCGACGGAAAATCTGTTGATCCCAGGCTGAACCTAGCCCGACCTGAAACCGCCCCGCCAAGAAACACGGGCGCGGCGCTTTCTGCACCTGCGGTGCACCAGTCGGGCTTGGCACGCCTGGGCAGATTTTCCTGACTGTCGCTGCAGCAACACCTACCCAACCAGGCCGTGATGCTGCCCACTCCACCACCGCTGATTCGCGGAGAGAGGGAGGTGCGCGGAGGCCGGTTGCTTGATGGGGTGTTGGAGAAGGTTGGTCAGTGGACAAGTCTGAGGGCAGGTAAGCGGAGGGGACAGCGGGCAAGTCGTTGGGGGAGCCAAGACCCCTAGCAAGCGGTGATTGGCTGCATGCTCTAAGCCAATACTCCTAACAAGCCGTAACCCACTGACTGCCCTAAGCCAGCCTCCCTGCAAGCCATAATCCACTGCCTGCCATGAATGCTCGCTAACCGGCTTCCCGCAAATGCTTTCTCACCACCTGAAACACCCTGGATGTGTCCTGGCTCGCCGGTCCGGTCTTCACCAGTTCATGCAGCAATTCATCTGTCTTGAACAGCAATGGCAGGTGCAAACCCTGTTTTCGCGCAGCCTCCGAAATCATGCGGATGTCCTTCGCATGCAGGTGTGCCTCGATTGAAACCGGGTCGGTGAAGCCTTTCACCATGTGGGGGCCAGCCCAATCCAGCACCCGGCTGGCGGGCAGGCCAGCCTGCAGCAGCTCCAGTACCACCGCCAGGTCAGCCCCTTGTTCAAGCGCATAGTTCATCGCCTCTGCAATACCGGCCAACTGGATGCACAGTGCCATCTGGTTGGCGGCCTTGATGGCCTGTCCCGCACCTGAAGGACCCACATGCCGCACTGTCTTTCCCAGCAGCTTCAGCCAGGGTTCGACCTGCCGGAATGAGGCCAGGTCGCCTCCCGCCATGATGCTGAGGGTGGCTGCCCGCGCGCCCGCCGCGCCGCCGGACACCGGGCAGTCCAGGTAACGTATCTGCCGCGCTTCCAGTCGCCTTGCAAATTCAGTCGCTGCTGCCGCATCAATCGTGCTGAAGTCAACCACGATGGTGTCGTTCTTCGCATGGGCTGCAATTCCGTCCTCTCGAAAAAGCAGGGATTCCACATCCGACGTGTGTGTCACGTTGAGTGCAAGCATGTGGACGCTGCTGCACAAGGCTGCAATGGTCGGCTGCGGCAGGACAGGAAGTGATGCGACTGCATCCAGGGTGTGCGGGCTTCTGGCCCAGGCCAGCACAGGGTGGCCCGCATTGCACAGATGGCCGGCCATGGCCGACCCCATGTTGCCAAGGCCAATAAAGCCGATGGCAGGAAGATTCAGGTTTTCGGTTGTCATCCACCCATTATAAGTAGGCGGACTGCACCTGCATGCTGGGGTTTTCAGCAATGTTCAGATCGCTGAGTCGGCAATAAAGCACTTCGCCTGTTTGAAGGCGAACAACCACCGGATGCCTGCCTGAAATCCAGCGGCCAAATGCTGCAATATTGTAGGCAATCACCGTGGCAGGCATGCCGGAAACCAGCACCTGTTGTCCCAGCCTGTACATGCTCGTGGTCTGGCGCAGTGTGCGCTTGCGAAGCAGAGTCTGGCTGTCCGGGTAACTTTTTTCGACTGGCAGGTCTGAATTTGTATAGGCGATGGAGAGTGACATTTCTGCCTCCAGGTGGCTGTGTATGGAAGATTTATACGCCACCGGCCTGGAAGGCAGTTTACCGAACATGGGGGATTAACCCATTCAGTTTAATGTTCAGTTGAATGCTCAGCTTAATGCTCAGCTTAATGCTCAGTTTAATGAGAAGGTAGCAACAGCTGGTTTTGGATCAGCATGAACAGTTCGCTGTTGGGGTCGGCAATGCTGTCACAAATGCTGAGGTGGTCTGCATTCACCTGCAGGGGTGCATTCAGGCCCCAATGAGAGGCAAGGTATGCGCTCTGCTCCTTGAAAGCGTCGGTTTCCTTGGTTCCGAAGGCCAGGTGCACTGGAATGGTGGGCTTTGGCATCAGCGCCGGGCTGACCATGCGGGTGCGTTTCTGGTTCAGTTTCAGGTCTTTCTGGATGAACGGGGTGTGCACCAGGGGACTGAGGTCGTAAATGCCGGAAATGGCTATTACCGATTTCACCACATCCTGTGGCAGGTCAGATGCCCACAGGGGCCAGAAGGCCAGCGCACTCATCACCCCCAGGTGTCCACCTGCGGAATGGCCACAGACCACGATCTGGTTCGCATCAAAGCCGAAGCGGTCAGCCTGGCGGTAAAGCCACTCGATACCGCGCAAGGTCTGGCGAACACTGTCTTCAATCGTGACCCGGGGAATCAGGCCGTAATTCAGCAGCGCCACAGAGTAACCGCGGGCCACATAGGGTTTGGCCAGAAAGGTGAAATCGTATTTGTCCAGTGAGCGCCAGTAACCGCCATGAATGAAAATCAGCAGGGGTTTGCCGGGTTTGCCGGGAATCACGTCAACAGTCTCGGCCTCGGATTCTCCGAAATACTGGTTCCAGTGGCCGTCCAGGTCGAAACGCGCATACCGGGATTGCTCGGCCCAGCGCGCAAAGGTTTTCGGATGGTCTGGCAAGTAGGACCGGACATTGTATTGGCTTTCCAACCAATCCACGTCAGGCTGGTTTTCGCCACTTGGGGCTTTTGTATCGGCCATATGGCTGTGCAAAATGGAATATTGGAGGCTGGATTATGAATTCGTGACACAACATACCGTAAAGGACCCAAAAAGTCCAATTTTTGTGCATTTTCAAGGTTGAGCAACTCACCTGGCCAATGATTTGTGCCTACAATGGAAAGTTCAGCTTTTTAAGTGCTGGCCAGCCCAGCAGGCAAGGCCTGAAAAGGCGAAAACAACCAATGCCATCGGCAGTGAAGTGTGGTCATGGGTTACGGACACAAGCCAGCTTGCAAGGCCGCCCAGTCCAAACTGTGCACAGCCATACAAGGCTGATGCGGCACCCGCATGGGCCGGGTGGGCGGCCAGAAGCCTGGCCATCGAATTCGGTGCAACAAGGCCCAGTGCACCCACGCACAGCAAAAATCCCGCAATCATCAGCAAAAGGTTCCAGGCGGCAGGACCCCCATTCCAGGCACTGGCCAGCACCAGGCTGGCACCAACCAGCGCCAGGGCGGAACCACGCCTGATCAGCGTGGCTGTTCCCATGGTCTTGACCAGGGTGGCAGACAGTTAACCGAACAGCATCAGTGAAAAGACATTGGCCCCGAACAGCAGTGCGTAGGATTTCTCGCCCAGGCCGAAGAACTG
>DASUDJ010000144.1:0-3503 GCA_036275635.1 Limnobacter sp.
AGACCATCCTGCACAGCCTTCGTCGTGGGCCCATCGGTCATAATCGGAAGCAGTGCCGCGAATGTAGACCATGGCATTGATTGCAGAGGAACCACCCAGGCACTTGCCACGTGGCTGGTAGCCCCTGCGCCCGTTCAGGCCGGGCTGCGGCGTGGTTTCGAATGCCCAGTTGTTGATGGTGGTGGGCAGCATGGCCACTGCACCACTGGGAATGTTCACCAATGCACCGTCGCCCATGCCACCCGCTTCAAGCAGGCAGACATCCAGTTGTTCATTTTCGCTGAGGCGACCCGCCATGGCGCAGCCGCCCGAACCACCACCCACGATGATGTAGTCGTGTTCTGTCTTCATTTGCTCCTCCTGATGACTGAATACCCGCCTGGAACGGGCTTTTTTTATTCAATAATCATAGAGGAACAGGGCGGAAAAACAGTGCCTGAATTTGTGCAGGAAATTGATATTTCCGGTCAAGCGACACGACTTGTCTTTTGCACTGCAGCAACAGGTTTTGCAATGTCGGTTTTTATTACAGGCTGTGCGGCCATGTTGTTGATTTGTAATAACGCCTCTTCCACTTCACGCATTACGCGCTGGGTCAGTTCTTCCACGGTGGGAACATCCTGCACCAGGCCTTGCACCTGGCCAATCAGTTGGACACCCTGCTGATGGTTGCCATCAATCGTGGCCTTCTTGATCTGCAGCACAGCGGCACCATAAAAAGTGACGGTCATGGTCTGTTCAAGACCCATCTTGAACACATCACGAATGATGCCCAGCAGTGGTTTGTTCATTTCGCGAGCGGCCAGGTAAGCCCTCCACATGGCACGCACCGGGTTGAATTTCTTTGCCATCACTTTTTTCGAGGTGGGCGTGGTCATGACCCGGCAGGGAATGCTGTCAAAGTTTCGGCTGTAAATCGTGTCTTCCACCTGCTTCTCGACAATCAGGTTCTTGGTGTTGGCATGCACAGGGCTTTCTTTGGAAGCTGCCCAGCGTGTACCCATGGCCACTCCATCCGCACCCAATGCCAGCGCAGCCACCACGCCACCGCCTGTACCAAAACCACCTGCAGCAATAATCGGCAGCCTGGTGATCTGGCGAATTGCAGGAACCAGCACCAGTGATGTAACAGAGCCGCCATGGGCTGCTGCTTCATGACCAGTCACCAGCAGGGCATCCACTCCAGCCTGTTCGGCTTTCAGGGCATGCTTTGCATTCACCACAGTGGCAATTACCTTGCCGCCGTATTCATGCACGCGCTTGCACACATCTGCGCCGCTTCCAAGGCTGAAGTTGATCACGGGTACTTTTTCCGCTATGGCCACTTCCAGGTTTTCACGTGCACCGGGCATGATCAAGGCGCAACCGATACCAAAAGGCTTGCTGGTCAGGCTTTTGACCTTGCGGATCTCAGCCAGGGTTTGATCCGGATTCAGATGCCCGATTGCAAGAATACCCAACCCACCCGCGTTGCTGGTGGCGGCCACAAGGTCGGCATTGGCCACATAAGTCATGCCGGGACACACAAGAGGGTACTGGATATTGAACAGCTCGGTGATTCTGGTTTTCATGGCAGGTAACCCAGCGAAAGGAATGGGAAAGAATGCGGTGAATATTACATGAGTGATTTAATTATGGTAAGCATTGTAAGTATTAAAAAACCCGGTACAGCAAGGCCGTACCGGGCAACAACTACCACACGACAGTCACAGAAAAAGGTCTTCAGCCAAGACTCCGGGTCAGGTCACCCAGCAATGGCAGCCCACCCAGTGGGCCTGCATCGCCCGAACTGCTGCTGATCGAACTGCCGGTCACGGAGCCCAGGCTGCCCAGCAAATCGCCAAGCACGGGTATGCCTGCCAGAGCGTCACCGCCAGCTCCTCCACCAGCAACACCACCCAGCAGGTCGCTCAGTGGAATGTCACCGCTCAGCAGGTCACCGACCACGGGAACACTGCCCAGCAAGCCGCCGTCCGGGCCGCCCAGCACGCCTGCATCCAGGACCCCACCCAGCAATGGAATTCCATCCAGTGAGTCAGCGCCAAGGTTCAAGCCACTGGTCAATGAATCCAGCAGACCGCCCAGCAGGGGAATTTCGCCCAGTGGAGAAATGACATCGCCACCCTGCGAACCCAACAGGTCGCTGACCAGGTTGGTCAATGGCGCGGCCGGCGTCTGGCCACCCACAGAATCAATTGCATCGCCGACTCCGCCCAAGGCGCCGCCCAGCGTGCTCAGCAGCGTGTCTGCTCCTTCACCCAACACGGCCAGTGGAGTTCCTTCCAGGCCTGCCTGTATGCCTCCACCAGCGCCGTTCAGAACGCCACTCAAGCCGCCATCATTGTCTCCTGTTGCAACCGAGTCCACCACACTACCCAGGGTTCCGGTCAATTCGCCCAGCAAGGGCACAGGTTCGAGCAACTGGGCAATGTTGTCGGTCACATTCACCAGCGTGCCCACAACTCCACCCACCTCTCCGGTTGTATTCGGGCCGGGAGCGCCGAGCAGGCTGCCAACCAGGTCTGCCAGTGGTTCCAGCGGTGTACCCTGCCCCAATGCGGCCACCTGGCCTGCTGCATCCCCAAGGGCGCCTGTCAATGCACCCAGGCCCATGCCAAGTGCATCGCCCACGGGGGCAAGGGGTGTTCCGTCCAATGCACTGCCCAGGCCATCCGCCACGCCATCAAGAATGCCGGCCACACCACCGTTGTTGTCCCCCACCAGCACCGCTTCCAGGGTATTGCCGACGGCATCCACCACGGTATTCACTACGGGTACAGGCTCGGTCAGTTCTGCAAGGTTACCGGTCAGGTCGCTGACTGTCTCGGCAAGGCCACCGGCAGTGTCTGCCGGTATGACCGGGGAGTCACCGCCACCTGCGCCTGGAGTGCCGGGTTGCGGATTGTCATCATCTTCGTCCTGGGTACCCACCAGGACTGCTGCAGCCCCGACTGCGCCGGCCACCGGCAGGGAGGCCAGGCCAGCACCACCAGCCAGGAAGCCAGCACCAACAAGGCCAGTCATTTCCCCGGACGCTTCCTGCCCGTCCAGCACTGCGGCCTGGTTTTCACCTTCGAACTCAGACACCAGCGTGACATTGCCCAAGCCTTCACCTGCATTGGATGAAATCACAACCTGGCCAGAGGAGCCCGCATTTGGATCAAAACCGAGTGTGGCCTCACCACCATTCGAGATTTCCAGGTAGGCCGGAATCTGCTGCTGGGTACCAGGAATGCTGACCACCGCGATGGAATTCGTGGTTGATCTCAGCACATCGCCGGCCTGCAGAACCATGTCTTTCTGCAACGGTATCTCGGTGCCATTCCGTTTGACGAATACAGTGCCTTCAATATTGGTAACAGATGCAACCACCGGGCTTTCAAAGTTCATGATGTTTCCTTGTGTCATGCAAAGTCAGCAATACCCGCCACAGAAAATTCCGTGGAAGGTGCCGAGGAGTTGATTGGGCTGGAAGGGGAGGAAAAGGGCACTGCATTGGGCTG
>DASUDJ010000145.1:0-2156 GCA_036275635.1 Limnobacter sp.
GAAAGCTCCCGGGAAGCCACACCCAGCCATTGAATGGAAGGCATATACCGCAACTCGGCTGTGAGCAGATCACAACTGTCACCGCTTGCTTCGCCCTGGGCAAAGGCACGGACTCCGCTTGCCCCGCCCAGGGAGCACTGGTCGCTGCTGTCGAGGTTATCCAGGGCATGCTGACCCCGAACCTGGCCCCACCACATCAACTGCCCGGGCAACAGGGTCTGCAGGCGACCCAGCGAATAAGACAATCGCATGGCAGCCAGTTCATCATCAAGACCAAATGGCGTGCCGCCAGGGTAATGCACCTTGCTTTCCTCGATCCCGAAGTTGTAGAAGCTCAGGCCGCCGCCTACCGTGGAATCCCGGAAGTCACCACTCAGGGCAACCCGGAATGAATCCAGGTTCTTGACTGTTTTCAAGCCAGTCAGAACCTGCCGGTCGGTGAACTCCTTGCGGTCATAGCCAGCCAACAAGAACATGTTGAGGTTGCGTGAACGGATCAACGGATACAGCGCGAATACACCAACCGCCTTTGCCTCCCCATTCAAGCCAAGCGGGAAGTCGTTTTCATCCAGCTCATAATTCACGGTGGAAATGTTTGCACCCAACTTCAGTCCATCTGAACCAACAGGGAGGGTGTATCCCAGCAAGGTAAAATCCATGCCGCTGGTGTTGGACTGCAGATGACTGAAAGAGAATGAATCGCCCAGGCCAAACGGGCTTTCAAAGGCCAGCGTGACCACACCCCTGTAGGTGCCTGCAAATCTTGATCCATTTCCGTCCAGGGCGATACTGCCGGTTACCGGGCTTTCATTCGTCGGTGTGGCCACCAGGATGGCCTGTCCAGGCAGTGTGCCGGGCTTGATTGCAAATGACATCCGGATGCCACGCAGGTCATTCAGCAGAAAAACAACCCGTTCCACATCAGACACCTGGATTGCGGTACCGGGCCTCAGACGCTCGAGGTGATCAAGAATCACCTCACGATCGACCCTCGGCAAGTCCTCGGGCCACACCACTTCCACTGATTCCAGCACACCAGGCAGCGCCCGGATGGTGATGATGCCCTCCTTCACATCCTGTGCCGGCAGGTAAGCATAGGCGAGGTAATATCCCATTTCCTTTTGCAGGTAAGCGGTGACCCGTTGGGCTGCATTGCTGAGGTCTTCGAAGGTGCGCCCCTCGCCGGTATACGGTTGAAGCAGGCGTGCGAATTGATCAGCATGCGCTGGGTCTGCTCCTTCAACACGGTAGGCCCTGACATTGATTGAAAGGTCGTCCAGCGGCTTCCCGGCT
Source organism: Limnobacter sp. (assembly GCA_036275635.1). Lineage (GTDB taxonomy): Bacteria > Pseudomonadota > Gammaproteobacteria > Burkholderiales > Burkholderiaceae_B > Limnobacter. The sequence continues at coordinate 1,294 of DASUDJ010000145.1, forward strand.
TCAGGCGTTGTGGCATTTGAAACCGGACCATCTGGCAAGGGCGAAGAAGTTTGCACCGCCAATTGAGGTTCCGCAGATTCCGTGTTCAAAAAGCTTGAGGGTGTGGACAGTTGTGCTGCGGCGGATGAAGACAGAAAGACCAGCAGGACAGTCAGGAAACGCGCGGGAGAAGGCATGGTGCAAAGGTTCGAATGGAAGGCGAACCGGATTGAAGCACCAAAATCAGAAAGCAGAAAATTGCATCATTTCAATGGGTTCAACCGCTCTAACTACACCTGGTCTACCCTGTAGCCCCGCTGGCTCTGCCAGGGGTACGAACCGGACTGAGTTCCTTCATGCTCGATGAACAGAAGGATGCTGCTGAGGTTGTCCGCCCGCCCCCTTGCCCGACTCAGGGCCACCTGATGGATGTGCGTGCAGCAATCGGGCTGCAGCCGCAGGTTTGAACCCATCAGGCCCAGTTCATCATCCGAAAAATGCTCCCAGAGACCATCACTGCAGAGCAGGAACCAGTCGCCCGGGCAGGCACTGAATACGCTGGATACATCCACCTGGAGCTGGCTGGAATGTTCGCCTAGGGCTGAGTAAAGCGTATTCCGCTGGCAGGAAGGCGCTGTCTGCTGATGGTCCTGCAGCCATTGCAACATGCTGTGGTCGCGGGTGCGGGAAATCAGTTGCCCCTGCCTGAAGTGGTAGATTCGTGAATCACCGACATGCAGCCAAACCGCCCGGCGGGTTCTCTGATTGAACACCAGGGCACAAAAAGTGGAATGCATGTCTGCCAAGCCTGGATCTTGGTTGCTGGCTTCCAGCAGATGATGGTTGACCTGTTGCAGAATGCGATGCAATTGCTCAGGCTGTTG
>DASUDJ010000146.1:0-5000 GCA_036275635.1 Limnobacter sp.
GAATTTCATGAATAAGGTCACGAAGTCGCACCATGAATGCATTGTAGTTTTCTGCAAGGTCGCGCAGTTCATCTTGGGTAACCACCGGCAGATTCACCGACAGGTCACCTTCACCATTGGCCAGTTGGTCCATGCGCTCGCTCAGCATATGCACCGGCCGAACAATCAGGTGACGCAGGTAGAAAAAGGCGCCGGCACAGGCCAGCATGGTAAGCCCGAGGAAAACACCCGTGATCATGCGGAACTCGGCCAGTTGCTGGGGAGCCAGTTTGCCGATGGCCCACATGTAAAGGAACAGGTAACCCAGCAAGACCATGCTGGCAATGCCGGCCACATTACCCAGCAGCTTTCGGCCCAGCGTGTAAAAAAAGCTTTTTTCAATCGACCGGTAAAGTGAACTCATAAGAACAACTCCTCGCCCTGACTTGTGGTGTCAGTTGTGTTTGATGCCGCAGGTAAATTACCCGGTTGGCTTCATTATCCGAGTTGCCTGGTAAACCATATGATTTAGAAAAGGGATAAAACAGCCCCTGTTTGTGAACCACAATGTGAACATGTGCAAAATCCCCGATTGGGGTGAGGAAGCAGGCAGTTCCAGGCTGACTGTTGCTGCAGGGTTCCGGGCAAGGCCGGGGTGAATGAGGGGTCAAGAAAAGGTGATCGCGCAGGAAGACGCGCAGAAGGCGGTCGGATGCCTGGAAACCGGCACCCGCACCGGCAGAAATTAAAACATGCCTTCGATCAGTTCGCGAAGCTCAAGCACCAGCACCAGCAAACCTTCACCAGACAATGTAGCGCCAGCCACACCCTTTGGCTTGATGCCATCCAGTGGCTTGATCATGACTTCATCCTGCCCCACCAGGGAATCGACTGCCAGGATGAAGGCGCGGTTTCCGCTGATGGTCAGCACACCCACTTTCGGATTCGGTGCACTTTCACGGCCAATCAGTGTGGCCAGGTCCAGCAGGGGAATCACCTCCCCACGCACAACCATGGTGGGCTTACCGCCCACGCGCTGCACCTTGTCTTCCTCGATCGGAATGATTTCACGCACGCATGAAAGCGGCAGCGAATAGATCTGTTCCTCCAGCTTCAGCATCAGCACCGGCAGGATTGCCAGTGTCAAGGGCAGAAGAATGGTGATGGTGGAACCCTGGCCAGGCTCGGACTTGATCTCGATGCGGCCGTTGAGTCGCTGGATGTTGGTTTTCACCACATCCATGCCCACGCCACGACCGGAAATGTCGGAAATCTGGTCCTTGGTGGAGAAACCGGCCAGGAAAATCAGCTGCAGGCTTTCCTGCACGCCCAGCTGGCTGGCCTCTTCAGCCGAAATCAGGCCTTTTTCCACGGCCTTTTCACGGATCACTTCCGGACGCATGCCGCGCCCATCATCCTGGATTTCAATCACGATGTGATCACCAGTCTGGCGGGCAGACAGGTTCACGGTGCCCTTGGGATTCTTTCCACAGGCAACACGGTCCGCAATTGTTTCAATACCATGGTCGACTGCATTGCGCACCAGGTGCACCAAGGGGTCATTCAGTTCTTCCAGGATGGATTTGTCCACCTCGGTTTCAGCACCCTCGATCACCAGCTCAACATCCTTGCCCAACTGGCGGGACACATCCCGTGCAAGGCGGCTGTATTTCTGGAACACACGGCCAACAGGCTGCATGCGGGCTTTCATCACGGCGGACTGAAGATCGGAAACCAGCATGTCCAACTGGCCCACCACCGTGTCCAGCGACTTGATCAGTTCTTCACTGCTGGCACCGGTTGAGAAGGCCTGGAACAGGCAGTTCAGGCGGTTCTTGGTCAGCCCGATTTCACCACTCAGGTTCAATATCTGGTCGAAACGGGCGGTGTCCACGCGAATGGTGTTTTCTTTTGTTGCAGCAGCAGCGGGAGGCGGTGCCTTGGCTTTCACGGGGGCCGGTGCCTTGCTACGCAAGGCGGCAGCCGACTGCCTGGACAATGCTTCAGTCACCATTTCCGTGCTGAGTGCCGCCTGCTCAAGCTCGCGGGGTGGAACACCCACCACGGCTTCATACAGGCCTGCCCAGTCCAGTTCATCACTGGTTCCGGCAACAGGAGCTGGTGCTGAAGCTGACACCACTGCACCGCTGGTCTGCATGTTTTCCTGTGCGACCGGTGCAGCTGCAGCAACAACCCGGCCTTCAATGGCTGCATCCAGTGCATCCAGCAATTCACCGGGTGCTGCGCCTGGCTGCTGACCATTTCGCATTTCACCAAACATGCGGTGCACTTCCGCCGTGGCAGCCATGATGGAATCCATCATGTCCGCATTCAGAACCAGTGCCTTGGCCCGCAGCTTGTCGAACAGGTTTTCTGTCTTGTGGCACAACTCCACCAGGTGGGTGGCCTCCAGGAAACCCGCGCCACCCTTGATGGTATGAAAACCGCGAAACACGGTGGCCAGCAATTCAGCATCTTCAGGACTCTGCTCCAGTTCGACCAGCTTGCTGTCGACATCCTCCAGGAGGTCGCCCGCCTCGGTCAGGAAATCCTGCAGCAGTTCCACATCACTGAATGCACTCATATGAATTCTCCCACTTTCAGCCTGTTGTTCGTGTTGTCAGAAGCCGAGGCTTTCCAGCAGGTCATCCACCTGGCTTTGATTGCTGCAGACGTCTGTCCGGCCTTCAGAGTTGATGACCGGGCCATTCAGGAATGTTTCTTCAACCTGCCTGCGCTGGTCGGGTGGCGTGGTGTCCAGCAACAACTGCACCAGTTGCTCCTCCAGGTTTTGCGCCATGTTACCGATACGGTTCACCACCTGGCCGGTCAGGTCATGAAAGTCCTGCGCCATCATGATGTCGGTCAGGTGACCGCCCAGCTGTCCATTGCAGTGGCGGATGTCCTTGATGAAAGCGCGGTTGCCCTGCGCATGCGCCTTGAATTCCTCAAGGCTCATTTCATTGTTGTAGAGCCGGTCCCACTGGCGGTCCAGTTCGGCCGCACGGCTTGCCATGTCATCATTCAGCTTCTGTGAAGCTTCCACTGCGGCCAGCACTTTTTCAGCGGCCTTGCCAGTCAGGTCGGCGATGTAATTCAGACGCGCACGTGCATCAGGCAGTGCATTCACAGCGGTTTCAACACTCTTGTCATAGCCGAGCTCACGCAGCGCATCATGCAGCTTGCGGGTCAGCGAACCCACCCGGCGGAACACATCATGTGGCTCCTCATTCAGGGACGACATTTCGTATGCGGGCTGGGCCTGCGCTGGCTCACCAGGTTCTGCCGACGCAGTGTCCGCCGACGCTGCGGCAACCGGCGCACTGGCAGTTGCGGATGCAGCAGGTGCGTCATCCCAGACACGTTGTTCCGCGATTTCATCAAACAGCGCTTCCAGGTCGTCGCTGTCGCCACTTTTCAGATTGTCAGGGCTCATGGGTTCGTCCTCTCCGTTTTCTGATTTTGTTTAGACAGACATCTTGGCGACGATCTTGCCCAGTTTTTCTTCCAGCGTGGCCTTGGTGAAAGGTTTGACAATGTAGCCGTTCGCACCCATCTGGGCTGCGGTCACGATGTCTTCCTTCTTGGCCTCGGCAGTGACCAGCAGCACCGGCAGGTGCTTCAATTCAGCATCTGCACGAATATTGCGCAACAGTTCGAAACCGTTCATGTTGGGCATGTTCAGGTCACTGACCACAAAATTGAAATTGCCTGCCTTCAGCTTGCCCAGTGCAACAGCACCGTCTTCTGCCTCATCCGCATTGTTGTAGCCAATTTCCTTCAACAGGTTGCGGACAATTCGACGCATGGTCGAAAAGTCGTCCACAATCAGGATTCTCAAATCTTCGGGATTCATGCTTGCTCCTTACGCTGGGTGAAGCATTGAGGTAACCATCTGGGCCAGTTCTTCCGGATGGAATTTGCCCACATAGGCATCCACCCCCACCTGCTGACCCAGCTTCTTGTTTGCAACAGAGGACAGTGAAGAATGCATCACCACCGGAATTCCCCTGAAGCGGGCGTCTTCCTTGATGTGACGGGTCAGCACATAGCCATCCATTTCCGGCATTTCTGCATCCACCAGGATGAGTGAAACCACATCCCGGATGTCCTTGTTTTCCTGTTCCGCGCGAGTGGCAATGTTGCGCAGCTTGTCCCAGGCCTCGCGGCCATTGATTGCACTCTGGTAGGGCAGGTGCAGCTTTTCAAGCACTTCAGTGATCTTCTTGCGGGCCAGGTTGGAATCATCTGCGAAGAACACGGGATAAGGATGTTCAGGCCGCATGTTGTCCATATTGGGTACATCGCCTTCGCCGATCACTTCACCCAGGATCTGCTCCACGTCCAGGATGGACACCAGCTTGCCATCGGGCAGCTCGGTCAGGGCGGTGATCATGGCGCTCTGGGACTGGCCAATGCTCTGCGGTGATTTCACCTGCTCCCAGTCCACCCGCACAATGCGGTCAACATCCTGTACCAGGAAGGCCTGTGTGTGGGAAGAAAACTCGGTGATGATCAGCTTGGTGCGTGGCTCGCCGTTGCCCATGCGCAGGCATTGGGCCAGGTCGATCACCGGCAGGATGCTTCCCCGCAGTGAAATGATGCCTTCCACGCCGGGTGGCATATTGGGTGTGCGGGTAATTGGAAGGGTTTCGCACACTTCGCGCACCTTGAACACATTGATGCCGAATACCTCGGTCGAACCCAGGGAGAACAGCAGCAGCTCCATCTTGTTGGAGCCGGCCAGCCGGGCTTTTTCATCAATCATGTTCATCAAGCGGTAATCGTTTTGCATCTTGTGGCTCCTGACAGATAGTCGGTGTTCTTTCAATTCATTCCAGCGCCGTTTTTCGGAAACGGCAGGCCTTCAACCTTGGGCACTGGCGGCAGGTCAATCAGGCTGGGGTCCACCGCTTCATCACGGTTCGCCAGCGCCCTGACAGCATCCTCAGTGCGCTTGTTCATCACGACGATTGCAATCCGCCTGTTCACTGCAGCGAAGGGATCCTTCTCGTCCATCG